>CAIOHI010000088.1 GCA_903858075.1 uncultured Actinomycetes bacterium | reverse complement strand
CTCATGTCTTTCGAACGCATTCTCGACAGCAGCATCACCCGTCGTCGTGAACGTGATCGTGGCATTATGAGCTTGTTCGGCGATGAAATGGCAAGCGACAATGGCTTTACCGATCGCGTAGAAATTCCTGCTTTGGAATTCGACAAAACCGACCAGTTGCGCAATGAAAAAGACATGTTGGGTCTCTACGTCTCAGACCACCCACTTATGGGCATCGAGCATGCACTGCGGCGCAGAATTGATTGTGGCATCGGCGAGGCACGTGAGCGCGAAGATGGTGCATTTGTTATTACTGGTGGCGTTATTACTGGCTTGGCCAAGAAGTACACCAAAAAAGGCGACCAAATGGCAGTCTTTGTTTTGGAAGATCTCGACTCAAGCATTGAAGCCACAGTGTTTCCGAAAACCCTCACCGACTTTGCTCATCTGCTCACCGACGATGCCATTGTGGCCATTCGTGGGCGAATTGACCGCCGTGACGATGCCCGTGTTGGAATCATGGTCACCAAAGTGGAAGTACTTGAACATCTCGGCCAAGCCGCACGGGCGGTCACCCTCAAATTGCCCGCAGCGGCTATTAACGAAGCGGCCATTGCGCGGTTGAAGGGTATTTTGGTGGAATTCCCGGGTGAAGTCCCCGTCTTTGTCGACATGGGTAGCGATGTCACCGTGCAACTTGGCGCCGGCTTCAACGTCAATATCGACAAGGCGATGGGCGATCTCGTTGTCGCATTTGGCGACGGGGTTGTGGTCGCCTAGGCCAAACGGGTGGTTTTTGCCCTTTTTGGGGAAGTTTTTCAACTGATTTGCCCATTGCGTAGGCGCACGGCAATTCCGCTGGCAGAATAGAGGGCGAATGTGCAGGTTCATTAAGGAGCATCTGGCGCTATGGCACTAGAGGTCGACACTAGAGACTCATCGGCAATGACCGAGACCGATCTCGAGGAAATGGCCTCCATGGGGGGCGCTTTTGACATGGAATTATTGGCAAAGGCTCAAACAGATTGGGTACTCAATACCACCGCCCGGCTCGATGGCAAATTGCACGGATACAGCTTTTCAACGCTTGAGCGCATTGGCGGTACCCCTTGTGTGCTCCTTGGTCTCATGAGCATTAAGCGCACTCCGAAGCGCGATTCAATACTGAAGGGTCTCATGACCGAGGCCTACCACAGGGCGCTCATGGCTTTCCCCGACGAAGACGTTGTCGTGGGGTCGCGCTTCACGAGCGCACACGGTCTCGAAGCATTCAAGGCTCTCACCGAAATGATTCCTCGTCCGGGGCACCGCGCCGTGGGCGAAGAGCGAGCATGGGGCCGACGTTTGTCAAAGCGCTTTGGCGTTGAGCGTGCTTATGACGAGCAGTCGTTCATCGTGAAAACTGCTGGCCAATCTGGCTTTCTCGATCATGAATCAACGAAGCCTGAAAAAATTAATGCCGACATTGCGGCAATGTTTGACAATGTGGCTGCCAATAAAGGTGGTGCACTCATCGTTCATGGTTGGACCATGACCGAGAGCCTTGTCAAACTCGGCAAATTGCAGTAACCCTCGTGGAGTTTGTGCGCGTTGTTCGTACGCGACACATGACGCGTTCTTTCGCACACACCGCCGTGCCTCGCAGCACAATAGGTGAGTTGCTCGATCTTGCTGTGCGCGCGCCAAGCGCAGGTAAAACGCAAGGCTGGTCGGTCCTTGTGTTGGAGGGCGAAGATGTCAAAACATTTTGGGATCTGTCGTTGCCACTGGAAAAGCGCGAAAACTTTTCGTGGCCACATTTACTTGATGCGCCAGTCATCATGTTGCCTTTTGCAAATGCACAGGCCTATGCAGATCGATACGCAGAGCCAGACAAAGCGCATACAGGTCTCGGTGCTTCCGTCGAAGCATGGCCAACTCCGTATTGGACCATCGATGCTTCATTTGCGGTCATGACACTTTTGCTCGGCGCACACGACATGGGCCTTGGCTCATTATTTTTTGCTGTATTCAATGGCGAAGAAAAAATACGCTCACATTTTGGAGTGCCAGACACTCAACAGCTCATCGGAGCTATTGCATTGGGCTGGCCCCGAGAGGAACAAGAACGCGAAGGGCGCAGTGCGTCTCGCAAACGGCGTGGGGTCGAAGAATTAGCCCACTTTGGGCGATGGCATTAAGCCAACTGGGTGCGTAACGTTTCAGCGGTGTGCGCAGGCGTCATGCATACATTACGTTCACACACGTAGGCCATACCTTCGCTACGCCCTTGCCAGAGCGGTGAAGTGTCGGGGTTGCCCCACAACACAACAGCATTGGGCCGCCACGACTCACGAACGACATCAAGGAAGATTGAGCTGTTGCCAGGAATCACAATTTCGGTAATACCACTGTTCATGATGTGCAAGGCGCTCAACGCATTCCCTGCAGCGCTTGGTGCTTTGTGCATGATTTGATCGAGAAGTTGCATAATGCGATGCGCATGTTGTTCATAACGGCCTTCACCGGTCATTGCAGATAGGCGGTACAGCGCAACCGCTGCTGTTGAGTTTGCCGATGGGGTTGCGTTGTCGAGCAAGTCTTTTTGACGGGCAATGAGTTGCTCGCCATTGTTGCCCGTGGTGAAAAGCCCACCACGTTGCGGATCCCAAAACTCATCGAGAAGCTGATCGGCTACTTGGCATGCATATTGAATCCACTTGTTGTCGCCTGTTGCTTCGGCGAGGCGAGTAAAGGCATCTATGAGTGCGGCAAGATCGGCAGCAAGGGAGTGATGGCGCGCGCGAGGTGTTCCTGTCTCGTGCCAACTACGTTTCCATGTGCCATCTTCACTACGCAGTTCACGAATGAGAAATTCAGCATTGGCAATAGCGGCAGCCAGCCAAACTGGGTTGTTGAAGGCAGCAGCAGCTTCGGCAAGTGAAGAAAGCATGTAGCCGTTCCACTCGGTCAGTACTTTGTCATCAAGAAGTGGGCGTGCTCGTTCTAGTCGCTTCGTGAACATCACTTGCCGCGCGGCTTCAATACGTTCATTGCGCAGTAGTGATCCACGTTCAAAATGTCGAGTGAGAATGTTTCTGCCTTCAAAGTTTCCGGCATCTGTCATTCCATACCATTCAAAAATCTCAGCTGAAAGTTCGGCATCAAAGAGTTCGCGCACTTCTTGTGGCGTCCAGGTGTAGAACCATCCCTCGTGATGGTGACCAGACTCATCGGCTGAGTCGGCGTCTTCCGCAGAGAAAAAACCGCCGTCTCGGTGTGTGAGGTCGCGCAATACGTAGTTGATGGTTTCTTCAACGACTTGTTTGTACCTTGGGTATTGCGTTACCTGGTATGCGTGTAAATACACGCGCACAAGTAGCGCCTGGTCGTAGAGCATCTTTTCAAAGTGCGGAACGAGCCACTCGCGGTCAACGGAGTAACGCGCAAAACCACCGCCGAGGTGGTCGTAGATTCCACCCGATGCCATGGCGTCGAGCGACGTTGTTGATACATGTAGCGCCGCAGCGTTGGGGTGTGTGGCATTGCTGCGAAGCAACAAATCAATATTCATGGTGGAAGGAAATTTGGGTGCAGCACCAAAGCCGCCCCATTCGCTGTCGAACCCACCAACAAGATGAGTAACTGCACTAGTGACCGTACTCAAGCCGGCAACTGCATTGGCTGGCTCGGCAAACTCACTTCGCTGAAGCGCTTGCATGAGCGCATCAACATTGGTGTCTATATCTTCTCGTCGATTTTCCCAAACGTCGGTAACGGCTGTCATTAATTGCAAAAAGGAAGGCTTCGGGAAATAAGTGCCGCCAAAGAATGGCTTTGCATCGGGAGTCATGAATACGGTCATCGGCCATCCACCGCGCCCCGTCATGGCTTGAACGGCTTCCATGTACACCGCGTCTACGTCGGGGCGTTCTTCACGATCTACTTTTATGTTGACAAACAGAGCGTTCATCTGAGTTGCAACATCGATGTCTTCAAAACATTCGTGGGCCATGACATGGCACCAGTGACAAGCTGAGTATCCGACCGATAGCAAAATGGGTACATTGCGCCTACGCGCTTCTGCAAAGGCGTCATCACCCCAAGCGAACCAGTGGACTGGATTGTTCTCGTGTTGTCGAAGGTAAGGCGAAACTTCGTTGGCGAGCCTGTTTGTCATCGCTATGCGCCGGTGGCGTGGTAGCCGCCGTCAACATGGATAATTTCACCTGTTGTGGCGGGGAAGTAGTCAGACAAAAGCGCAACACACGATTTGGCAACGGGAAGGCTGTCGGTGACGTCCCAACCAAGTGGTGAACGGTCGTCCCAAACATCTTCAAACTTTTTGAACCCGGGGATGGACTTCGCAGCCATCGTCTTAACGGGGCCTGCTGCAATCAAATTGAAACGAATGTTCTGTGGTCCAAGACCGCGGGCTAGGTAGCGACTCGTCGATTCCAGTGCCGACTTTGCAACGCCCATCCAGTTGTATGCCGGCCAGGCAACAGTGTTGTCGAAGTCGAGGCCAACGAATGATCCGCCAGATGTCATGAGCGGCACAAATGCGTCGGCCAAGGTCTTTAACGAATATGCAGACACTTGAATGGCAACCGATACGTCACTCCACTGTGCTTCCATGATGTCTTCGCCGAGGCAATTAGCTGGCGCAAAACCAATGGAATGAAGAACGCCGTCTACTGCACCCCAGTGGGCCTTTACCGACTCGCGTACGGATTCAACGTGAGCCGGGTCGGTGACATCAAATTCAAAAACGGGTGCTTCTTGAGGAAGTTTGCGAGCGGTGCGTTGCGTGAGCGAGAGGCCACGACCTGCGCCTGTGAGCACTACTTGCGCCCCTTCTTCTTGGGCAAGTTTTGCTACGCCAAAAGCCAGCGATGCATCGGTGAGTACACCAGTGACGACGATTCGTTTTCCTGTGAGAATTCCCATGCCCTAGACCGTACTTCACCCGTTCTCGAAGAGGTGGATCTCAAAGTTCTCATCGGTGCGCTTCGTGTGTAAGGCTGAACAAATGTCTTTAGAGCAAACGAGTGTCGGGGTGTTGGGCGGTACTGGGCCAGCAGGCACGGCACTCGCCGCTCGACTTTCCTCCATTGGGTACAACGTGGTCATTGGTTCACGTTCCAGCGAGAGGGCCGAAGAAAAGGCAAAGGAAATTCGCGATGCGTGGCCAGCACTGAACCTGCCATTGCGCGGAGGATCCAATGAAGACGCAGCTGCATGCGAAATCGTGGTTCTTGCCACCCCGTGGGACTCTGCGGCAACAACTGTTCGTGAGCACTTGGCAGCACTACGTGGCAAAGTTGTCATCAGCATGGCCAACGCGCTCGTGCGAGTGGGTCATGAATTCCAACCATTGGTACCACCGCGTGGAAGCGTTGCGGCACATGTGCAGGCAGCTGCCCCCGACTGCCGTGTGGTAGCCGCCTTTCACCATTTGCCAGCAAAGGAACTAGGGCACCTTGGCGACTCCATCGACAGCGATGTGCTGATTTGCTCTGACAACAAAGCTGCTATTGAAACGGTGAGTGAAATGGTACGACGCATTCCAGGCTGTCGCCCGCTCGATTCGGGCGAACTATCAAATGCCACGGCTATCGAGGCCTTCACTGCGGTGTTGTTGCAACTGAATGTTCGATACAAAACGAGAGTTGCACCAAAGCTCAACGGAATCAAAGGCGATCCTCGGGCGTGATGCGCTTATTTGATACGGCACGTAATGCCGTGGTGCCATTTGAACCTCAGCCGGAAGTGTTGATGTATACGTGTGGCATTACGCCCTACGATGCCACGCATCTTGGTCATGCGGCCACCTTCATGGCATACGATATTTTGCAGCGGCGCCTCATTGACCTAGGGCATACGGTGAAGTGTGTACGCAACGTCACCGACGTAGACGACCCGCTTTTTGCAAAAGCGAAAGAGCTTGGCGTTCACTATCTCGATCTTGCCGCAGGTGAAGAAGCACGTTTCAATGCCGACATGGAAGCTCTCAACATGCTGCCAATGAGCAGTACCCCGCGAGCATCATCGGCAATTCCCGATATTCGTGGCTTCATTGGCATGGTGCTCGACCGCGGCTTTGCCTATCAGGCCGGCGGAAATGTGTATTTCGATGTCAGCAAGTTCCCTAGTTTTGGTTCGGTCTCGAACTACAGCGAAGAGTTCATGGTGGAACTTGCCAATGAGCGGGGAGGCAATATTGCAGACCCCAATAAGCGGCATCCGCTCGACTTTGTCTTGTGGCAAACAAGCGCGCCCGATGAACCGGCATGGGAAACAATGTGGGGCGCTGGTCGACCCGGTTGGCACATTGAATGCAGCGCTCTTGCGTTGCGTGAATTAGGTACAACCATCGACCTGCATGGTGGTGGAAGCGATCTTATTTTCCCGCATCACGAATGTGAACGTGCGCAATCGGAAGCTGCAACAGGCGCACCGTTCGTGAAGCACTGGATGCACGTTGCTATGGTGTCAATGGACGGGCACAAGATGTCTAAGAGCCGCGGCAACTTGGTTTTTGTCGATGCTCTGCGTAAAGAGTGGGACCCGCGAGTAATACGACTCGGTCTTATTGCTCATCACTATCGCATTGAGTGGGAATGGAACACGAGCATCATGCCCGACGCACTTGCAAGACTGCAATTATGGCAGGGCGTTTCGCATGATGCAGAAACAGCAAACTCGCCAGAGTCAATGGCGGTTCTTGCCGAGGTGAGAGCAGCACTAGACGACGATCTCAATTCACCTCTCGCGCTACAGCTCATCGACTCTGCCGCACGAGCACGGGTCAACGTGGTTACTGCGGCTGAACTTCTTGGTGTTCAGTTATAAATCGCAAGACAAATTAGACCTTCCCTTACGACCGACGCTCTAGACTCTGTGTGATGTCTGTTTTGTCTATTTCCCTGCCCGATGGTTCTGCTCGCGAATTGCCAGCTGGGTCTACAGTGGCCGATCTTGCAGCCAGTATTGGCTCTCGTTTGGCAAAAGCAGCTCTTACTGGCGTGGTCAACGGGTCTGAAGTCGACCTCAACGTGCCCTTAGCCAACGGTGATGTGGTGTCCATTGTGACGGCCGATTCCGATGCAGGGCGACACGTTTTGCGCCACTCCACTGCGCATGTTTTAGCCCAAGCGGTAACGCAGCTATTTCCTGGAGCAAAGTTTTCTGTTGGCCCAGCAATTGAAGATGGTTTCTATTACGACTTCGACCTCCCTGAAGGTCGCACATTTAGCGAGACAGACCTTGTTGCCATTACAGCGCGAATGAAAGAAATTGTTTCCGCAAATCAGCCCTTCACCCGGTCAGAAGTGTCGGCACGCGATGCATTGAATATTTTTTCCGATCAACCGTACAAATGCGAAATTATTGAACGCGTTACTTCGGGCTCGGCCGATGGCGTAGATGCCGACGAGGTCGGCAGCAGCGATGCCATCAGCGTGTATCGCAATAGCCCTGAATTCGTCGATCTCTGTCGTGGACCTCATGTGCCAACAACAGGAAAACTCGGACACTTCGCGCTCATGAAAGTTGCGGGCGCTTATTGGCGTAGTTCCGATAAAGGTCCCATGCTGCAGCGTATTTACGGCACTGCATGGGAATCTAAATCTGCTTTGGAAGAGCACCTCAATCGCCTGATTGAAGCAGAAAAACGAGATCATCGTCGTCTTGCTGTAGAGCAAGATCTGCTGTCGTTTCCACAAGAGCTTGGTGGCGGTTTGGCTGTATGGCATCCAAAGGGTGCCATCGTGCGCAAATTAATGGAAGATTACAGTCGCGATCGCCATCAATCTGGTGGGTATCAGTTCGTGTTCACTCCTCATCTTGCGAATGCCAATTTGTTCCAAACTTCGGGCCACCTCGATTTTTATAAAGACGGCATGTACCCACCCATGGAAATGGATAACGGTACGTATTACCCCAAGCCAATGAATTGCCCCATGCATTGCCTCATTTATCGGGGAAGGCAACGTAGCTATCGCGAGTTGCCGCTGCGACTTTTTGAACTCGGAACCGTCTATCGCTACGAACGCGCCGGAACTTTGCATGGCTTGTTGCGCATTCGCGGATTCACACAAGACGACAGCCATATATTTTGTACTGAAGACCAAATGGCCGATGAAATTACTTCACTGCTCGATTTCGTTATGTCGGTATTGCGACGTTTCGGATTCGAAGACTTTGAATTCAATTTGTCTACACGTGACCTCAATAAGTCGGTAGGTTCCGACGACATCTGGGAAAAAGCAACTGCTGCTTTGCGTGAAGGACTCGACAGGCATGGAGTGGTGTACAAAATCAAGGAAGGCGATGCTGCTTTCTATGGCCCCAAAATCGATATTGATGTGCGCGATGCCATTGGCCGTAAGTGGCAACTATCAACCATTCAGTGCGACTTCAATCTTCCAGAGCGATTCAATTTGGAATATGTAGGTGCCGACAGCGGTCGTCATCAACCCATCATGTTGCATCGTGCACTCTTTGGTTCCGTCGAACGTTTCTTTGGAGTGTTGTTAGAGCATTATGCAGGCGCGTTGCCTACGTGGCTTGCGCCCGTTCAGGTACGTATTTTGCCAGTTGCCTCAGCTCACGAAGAGTACGCAGCAGAGCTTCGCAGCCAGTTTGCCAACGCGGGTCTTCGTGTCGATGTGGTTCATGCTGACGATCAGCTAGGCAAACGCATTCGAAACGCAAAGCTCGAGAAGTTGCCCTATGTTTTGGTGGTAGGCGACGACGATGTTGCGCATCATTCGGTTGGAGTAAACCCGCGTGGCGGAGAAGTTGAACGAGATGTTCTTGCTCACGACTTTCTTGCTCGCGTGCTTGCTGAGATTGCTGAAGATTCAGCAGCGAAGTCCTGAAGCTGTAGCGAACGGGTTTTAGCGATGTTGGAACACTTGTGGAATGGTTGGCGGTCTGCTTACGTTCAGCAGTGGAGCGAAAACGCTGGAAGCCCTCCTGCTCCTGTATCGGGTTCAGTATTTACTCAAATTCTGAATAGTGGTTTGAGTGATGATGACTCACACATCGTGCACAGAGGAACTACATGTTTTGCCATTATGAATGCATTCCCGTATTCCTCTGGTCATTTGTTAATTTTGCCCTACCGCGAAGTTGCTGACCTTGAAGATCTCTCTGGGGAAGAAACACAAGAAATTTGGGCAACGGTGACAACTGGAGTGCAGGTAGTGAAGTCGGTGTACCAGCCGCAAGGACTCAATGTCGGTATCAATCTTGGCCCGCCAGCCGGAGGAAGTGTTTCGCAACATTTGCACGTCCATGTCGTTCCACGTTGGATTGGCGATGCAAATTTCATGACTGCTGTGGCAAATACGCGCACATTGCCTGAAGCAATAGAAGTTTCTGCGCATCGCATCCGTACTGCTTGGCTAAAGTTCGGTAACGTAGGCGCGTGAGCGACAACGAAATACGCGACCAGCTTCCCGATGACCTCAATGTTGAGGCATTCTCGGGTCCTTATGAATTTCCCGACAACAGCCGTCGTCGCACTCCTGGGTATCTCTACATTGGTATCGCTATTGCGTGCCTTGCATTTCGTGCCTTTGGACCGTCTGATAGTGCGCTCGTTGGCAAGGGCTGGGTGAGCGCGGCAATTCTGTTAGGCGCATTCGGGCTCTTCAGCATTTCGTCGGGTTGGCGCATGACTGTTGATGAAAAGCATGCGCTTGTATTAGCCACGCGTGCTATTGGTTTCCCTGTCGGCCATGCATCAGCACAGCAAGTGTGGCGTGGAATACGTAGCCGACCTACTTGGCGCGTGTTTTGTTACAGCGCAGAAGAGCCACCAATGCGACGTGGGCTAGTACTCGTCGATGCAATCAACGGCTCTGTGGTGGAAAAGCTCACCGAGGCAAACCCCGATTTTCCAGAAAACGTAAAGTAGTCTTTCAACATGTTCGACGGCCATTTTCGTGTGCAGGTAGAACGTGCGGTGAAGCCAATGGGCGAGTCGTTGCGCAAGGTGGGTGTTACTCCCGACGTGCTCACGGTTGCCGGGCTACTCCTCGCGGTTGCTGCAGGAATTTCTGTCGGCGCAGGTGCGTTACGTCTGGGCCTATTGCTGGTCATTTTGGCTGCATTGCCAGACCTCCTCGATGGTGCAGTGGCCAAGGCGGGAAACACTGCTAGCCAACGCGGGGCATTCTTCGACTCGGTCATTGATCGCGTCACCGATGCATTGCTACTCGGTGGTGTTGCTTGGTATCTCGCTTCACATGACAGTCCACATATGTCGGTATTGCCTTTTGCGGTCATGGCGGTGTCGGCAACTATTAGTTATGAACGTGCGAAAGCAGAATCATTAGGTTTGCAGGCTAAAGGCGGGCTCATGGAGCGTGCCGAGCGAATTATCTTGTTGTGTCTTGGTTTGTTGTTCGACAATTTGCTTGTTCCCATTTTGTGGATCATGTTGGTGCTGACGGGCATTACTGCTGTTCAACGCTTCGTCAAGGTATGGAAGCAAGCAGCTGTAGCTCCGGCAACAGAGGTAAAGATTGAAGAGCGTTTAGCACGCCGCGAAACAAAGCATGCGGTGCGCCAGGAACGTCGTCATTCCAATCGCCGTTCCACTTCACGATAGAGGGCACCTTGGCCACCACGCGTGAAACTGTCACCGACACATTTACTGTTGGTGCGTATCGTCTTGCATCTTTATTGGCGAAGGTTTCTCCTGGGCCAATGGCATATGGCGTAGCCAAACTAGTGGGTCATTTGGCCGCGGTGTCGTTGCAGTCGCGTCGAGCCATTATTGAACGACACATACGCCGTGTACGACCTGACTACTCCGAAGAGCAAGTGCGCAAGGCAACTCAAGGCGCCTTCGATAGTTACTCACGTTATTACGTTGAGAGTTTTCGCCTTCCATCTCTATCTGCAGATGTTGTCGACGCGACCTTCACTCTCGACGGCTTTGACGCCATTACCGATTCTTTAAAAGAGGGAAACGGGGCCATTCTTGCGTTGCCGCATCTTGGAGGCTGGGAATGGGCCGGTCGTTGGCTGTGTGATCAGGGAGTAAAGACAACAGTTGTTGTAGAAGCCTTACAGCCTCCGGAACTTTTTGAATGGTTCGTGAGTCTAAGAACCAAATTAGGAATGAATGTGGTACCACTCGGGCCAAATGTTGCGGGCGAAGTTTTGAAGGCATTGCGCAACAACGAAGTGGTGTGCTTGTTGTGTGACAGAGATCTTCAAGGTGGAGGAGTGTCGGTCGATTTCTTTGGTGAAAGTACAACTCTTCCCGCAGGCCCAGTTACTTTGTCGTTGCGCACCAATGCTCCAGTTTTTCCTGTTGCCGTGTATTTCACAGAGGCGTATAACGGACATCATGCAGTCATTCACCCAGCAATGCATTTTGAACGATCGGGAAAGTTGCGCGAAGACGTTCGTATAGGAACGCAAGCTCTTGCAAAAGAATTAGAAACACTTATTTGGGCAGCGCCGGAACAGTGGCATCTCTTTCAGCCAAATTGGCCAAGCGACCCCGGCTTTGTCGCGAAAAGCAACAACGCTTAGCGTTACGACAAGAATTCGCGTACTTCAGATAACGCTTCTGCATTAACGGAATACCACACCCAGGTTCCGCGTTTGGTTCCGGTGATGAGCGCAGCCTCTCGCAGAATCTTGAGATGGTGGCTAATGGTGGGCTGAGATCTTTGCAGTTCATCAACAAAAGAACATGCACACACTTCTTGGCTGGGGTCGCGAGCAATGAGAGTAAAAAGCTTGAGTCGAATGGGGTCACTTAACGCAGCAAAGACCTTGGCCAGCGTGGCGGCGTCGGCGTCGGTGAACGTTGATGTGCTTTGAGGTGAACAACATGCAGCGATGGCTGCGCGACGGGAAGTTTGTGTTATATTGATAACTGTCAATATAGCAAATACAAACTGCTTTCAATAGCTCAGGAGCCTGTATGTCAAGAGTTCAACTCGCCCTCAACGTCGATGATCTCGATGCCTCAATCGCCTTCTATTCCGCAATGTTTCAAGTAGAGCCGCACAAGGTGCGCTCCGACTATGCAAATTTCATCGTCGACAACCCACCGCTCAAGCTCGTTCTCATTGCTGGCAAAGGCGAACCCGGAACAATGAACCATGTTGGAGTTGAAGTAGAAACAACTGCTGAAGTGGTGCAGGCGGCCGAATTGGCTGAGACCGCAGGAATTGCCACCACTTTGCAAGAAAAAGAAACGTGTTGCTATGCCCTGCAAGACAAGGTCTGGATTCACGGACCCAACTTGTCGTGGGAGATATACACGGTGCTCGACGAAAATGCGGGCGCAGGTTTAATGGCGGCGCCACGTCAAGCGCTTCAGCAAATCGATTTCATAGGTGTTTCTGGTGGTGCTTGCGCACCTGGAGACGTTTGCTGCCCAACGGAGGCGTGAAGTGAAAATGTTGCATCGCCGTTTGCTCGCCGAGTTTTTGGGAACCTGTGGAATCGTCCTTGTGGTTGTTGGTTCGGGAATTATGGCAGAGCGCCTGTCGCAAGATGTTGGTGTTCAGTTATTAGCCAACACCATTGCAACAACGGGCGGCCTGCTTTTGTTTATTTATCTCTTCAGTTCAATCTCCGGCGCGCAGTTCAATCCGGTAGTGACCGCAACTGAATATTTCGACAAGCGCATCAACGCTGGCGATGCCGTTCAATATGTTGTTGCGCAAGTAGCAGGAGCCTGTGCTGG
>CAIOHI010000087.1 GCA_903858075.1 uncultured Actinomycetes bacterium | reverse complement strand
GGGGCGACAACATGACGAAAAATATGAACGATCAGACCACAGCCAACGGGAGCACACCTGCGCAGTGCCCGTATAGCCCACTCGACCCAGAGGTGCTTGCCGACCCCTTCCCCGCTTATGCGCAACTGCGTAGCGAGTGCCCCGTGCACAACACCAACATGGGCGGCCGCGAATTTCTCACCGTGGCCAATCGCGCCGATGTGCACAGCATTCTCACGAGCCCCAATGAATGGGTAAACCGCTATGGCGCTGGCATTGCATATTCCGGTGTTGACGGCCGCGGCAACCTTCAACATTTCGATCAGCCCGAACACACCAAGCGCCGCGTACTCATGCGCAATGAGTTCAACCCCATTGAGGTGAAGAAACTTGCAGATGATGCGATGCGCGTTGCCAAAGAACTAGCCCTCGACATGGCTGCAAATGGAAACACTGCAGAACTGCACGATGCGTTTGCGTGCCCCATGCCCATATTGGGTTTCATCGACCTCATGGGTGTTCCGCCAGAAGACCGAATACTCATTAAAAACTGGGCCGATCAGTTAGTGCTTGGTTTGTCTGACCCACCAGCAGCAGTGAAGCCCACTGAAGAAATTAAGCAGTACATCAATGCTGCAGTCTCACAACGTCGGCGCGTTGCCGATGCAGGTGGAGCACCCACGCCGGGTTTGCTCACTGAATATTCTCTACGCACTATTGACGGCGAGCGCATTCCCCTCAGCGAGATGGAAGCAATGGTGTTGCAGCTCTTAGTTGCTGGTCATGAAACCACAACATCGCTCATAACGAACCTCATGTGGCGCTTGCTGGAAGTTCCTTCACGTTGGCAGCGCATTGTGAATGATTTTTCACTCATACCAAACGCCATTGAAGAGAGTTTGCGATACGACCCGCCAGTACTCGGGCTCTTTCGTACGAATGAAAACCCAGCGGTGATTAATGGTGTCGATATTCCTGAAAAAACAAAAGTAATGGTCATGTACGCCTCGGCGAATCGTGACCCCGACGCATTCCCCAACCCCGATGAATTCAATATTGACCGCGACGCAATGCAACTGAAACGCCACTACGGCTTTGGCTGGGGCATTCACCTCTGCTTGGGTGCACCAATTGCGCGACAAACCGCCCGCATTGCTATTGAAACTTTGGCAACACACTTCCCCACCATGCAACTTGCTGGCCCTACCGAACGTTTAGGTGCAGCAATTCTGTGGGGTAGGCGCACACTTCCTGTGCAGTGGTGAAACGCTGTTAGTGAGGCTGGGTAAAACCGAAACACTCACGCAGTGCTGCATCGGTGAGTGCTGTAACTGGCGAGCCTTGCGCCACCACACGCTGCGCCAACAACATCACCATGTCGGCCGTATCGGCATCAGACAATTCGTGAGTTGCCATCACAACGGCAACTCCACGAGCGCGTTCTTGCGCAACTAATTCGGCAACTGCCTGGCGACCTACAAGGTCGAGGCCTGCAGTGGGTTCATCGAGCAACAACACGTCGGCACGGCGCGCAAGTACTTGCGCCAAATGTGTGCGCTGTT
>CAIOHI010000086.1 GCA_903858075.1 uncultured Actinomycetes bacterium | reverse complement strand
TGGTGAATATATTCGCTTTGATGATGCAGATGTTGCCGATCGTTTTGAGGCGTATCGGCATGAAGTACACGACGGCAAGTTAGGCATGCACGAGCTATGTGAAAAAGAATCGCTGCGCTTAGCAACTGATGCAATTGAGTATGTGAGTCATTGGATCACTCCAGTTGGTGAACCACGGCGCTTCGACACACGGTTCTTCTTGGCCCGCGCACCCCAAGCGCAAGACCCACTTCACGATGATGGTGAGACCATTGCAAGTTTGTGGGTATCGCCAAATGAAGCACTAGCAATGTGTGACCGTGGCGAGTTGGCAATGATGCCGCCAACAGTGCGCAATTTGGAATTTTTGCAGCCACACCGCACGGCAGATGATGCATTGGTAGCTGCTACAAAAGTGGGTATTCCACCTGCAATTTTGCCCCGTATTCGTGTAGATAGCGAAGGAAAGGTTCTCGGTGTAGTGCTACCCGGTGAACCTGGCTATGACGATTTAGCTTGATGCTTCAGTGCGCGAGCGCACTGATACAGGAACAGCAACTTCTTCTATTCGTGCGCTGCATCCCGACATTTCTGACTGCGCAATTGTTTGGGCAATGAGTTTGCGAGCAATGTTGTGGAATTCAATTGCTGCTTTTCCGGTGTTGTGCAATGCAACTGGTTCTCCGGTGTCGCCACCGAATGACACTGTTGCCTCTATGGGAATTTGACCCAATAGCTCGGCGCCAATTTCGTTAGCTAAAGCTGTGCCGCCACCTGTTCCGAACAGTGCATAAGAGTTTCCGTGATCGCACTCAAACGAAGTCATATTTTCAATGACACCAGCAACACGTAAGAAACTTCGTTGCGCCATATCGGCTGCACGAATAGCAACTTTTTGTGCAGAGACAGCAGGAGTAGTGACAATGATGAGGTCGGTGCGCGGCAACATGCGGGCAAGGCCCATTTGTACGTCGCCAGTTCCTGGTGGCATGTCGATGAGTAGGTAGTCGAGGTGACCCCAGTGCACATCGTTCAAAAATTGTTCAACTGCTTTTGTAAGCATGAGCCCGCGCCACATGAGTGCGGTGCCTTCGTCTTCAACAAGCATTCCTGTTGATACAACTTTCAGCACGCCACTTCCGAGTACGCGTTCGTTGGGAATAATCATTGGCTTCTCATGGCCATCAACTTTTTCTGCTTGAAGTCGATCGGGCATGCCAAGCATGCGCGGAATAGAGAACCCCCAAATATCGGCATCGAGAACACCAACAGTGTTTCCTTGCGCCGCTAACGCTGCAGCAAGGTTGACCGTGACTGAACTTTTTCCTACGCCACCTTTGCCACTAGCAATTGCAAGCACACGAGCATTGATAGGAACTTGAGTTGCGGGAGCCTGCTCTTTTGCATTCCATCGCGCACGGGTCATAACAGCGGTGCGCTCTTCGGGGGTCATTTCCCCCCAGTCGATAGACACCTTGGTGATGAGCGGATGTGTCTTCACACGTGACTCAATGTCTTTCTTAATTTGCGCACGCAAGGGGCAACCCTTGATGGTGAGCTTGATTCCGATGCGAATGAGGCCCTCGGGCGAAACCGAAATGTCGCCCACCATGCCCAGGTCAACAATGTTGTCGCCGAGCTCGGGGTCAATGACTGCACGGAGAAGGTGGCGGATGGTCTCGGGGCTCGGCAATGCGCCCTCGAAGCCCGGGGTGGTTCCCTCAGAAAGGTTCTTGTCTGCGCTCGCCATGATCCCAATGTACCGCTATCATTTGCTCATGATCACTCTTACAGACACAGCAGCAGTCAAGGTCAAGCAATTGCTTGAGGCTGAAGGGGCAACCGAACTCGCTTTGCGCGTTGCCGTTCGCCCTGGTGGTTGCTCAGGTTTCTCGTACGAGATGTATTTTGATGGCGATGTTGCCTCAGACGACCAAACACTCACCTTTGGTGATGTACGCGTAGTTGTTGACCCAGCCTCAGCACAACTTCTTGAAGGCGCAAGCCTCGACTACAAAGATGGCTTGCAAGATGCAGGTTTCGCAATTAACAACCCGAATGCCAGCCGCACCTGCGGTTGTGGAAACAGCTTTAGCTAATTCCATTTCGGCCCAGTGCGTCAAGCACTTCGCTGCTGTCAAAAATTGCGTCTAGTCGCTCAACAAGTGTTCCCTTTGCATCTGCAATGAACAGAGCTGGCTCAAATGACATTTTGTGGTCTGTCACGGCTGGCGCAGAAACTGTTGCCGTGTTGTCGGTGTACACCTCGGCATGAATGAAAATTGCCTGGTCGCCGAAGCTCTTGTAGGCATCGAGCAAGGCATCGAGCGCCGGCGTGCATGTACCTGTTTGACAATACGCAGGTGTACCTAAGAGATACACCACCGGTTTACCCATCGTGAGGGCATCGCGCAAATTGACATCGTGAAGCGGGCATGGCTCAGGCTTGCGAGTGCAAATGGGGGTGATGCCACGCGCATTTTGTGTTGTTGGTGTATCAATGGGGGGCAATGGCAACCCAACAGTTGGAATAGAAACTTCGCTTGCTGGCGTTACTTGAAATGCGGCACCGGCAGCATCGGCGCCGAGAAGCGAGATGATGTAAGTACCTGGCTCATTGAGATCTACAACGAGAGGCCAATACGGTTGTGGAACATCGGTGATATGAGCCTGCACAATGAAGTCGTCTTCAAAGAGTGCGTTGCCATCGAGATCGGAAACCACAAATCGCAGGGACTCGGGGATTTTTACTCCGCTTTGAGTAGAGATGACTCCCTCTGCATTGCCCAATGAGATGGGCAAGCGAATGCGACCCGGGGTGAGAACCTCTTTGGGAAAACGTTGCACCAAGCTCACTGTGTTGAGATCGAGTGTTTTGCCGCCACTTCCACCGCAGGCTGCGAGGAGCGAAGGAGCAAGAGCAACAGAAAGCCCAGCGCCCGCACCGCGAATAAGAAATTGCCGACGGGAATATTGCATGATGCCAAATTATAGATGAGGAAGCGTGAGGAAGTTAGAGTGTGCCTATGGCAGCAAAAAAGAAAGCACCAGCAAAAAAGGCCCCTGCGAAAAAAGCTACGGCTAAGAAAGCTTCGGCTAAAAAAACACCTACACCTATTGGGCCCTACACCCCAGTTGTGCGTGCTGGCGACTGGATCATTGTGTCGGGTCAGCTCGGTCTCAAAGACGGCGTATTGCAAAAAGGTGTGTCGGCTCAAACCACGCAAGCTGTGAAGAATTTGAAAGAGCGCCTCGCTGAAATGGGCGCAAACATTAATGATGTGAAAAAAACCCTCTGTTTCCTCACCGACATGGAAACCTTCAGCATCTTTAACGAGGCCTATGTTGCAGGCTTTGGTAACAGTCGCCCCGCACGCAGCACCATTGGTGTTGCATCGCTTCCCGCAAATGGCCAAGTGGAGATAGAAGCTTGGGCCTACAAGCCACTACGCTAATCACATGCCAGGCGCCATCATCCTCGTTATCGCTCTTGTGATTTTCCCCATCATCGTTGGGTTGTCTACTGCTGGCATTGCAGCACTCTTGGGTCACCTTCTCTATAAAGACGGTGAAGTGCGCAACGCCGATAGCGAACTTCTCGACCTCAACATTTAATCGTCATGCGCGCCGACCTGTTGGTGCGCAATGCGCTGTTAGTTGCAACGGTCGATGCCACTCGACGTGAATTACCGGGTGGTTGGGTAGCAATCACCAACGGGCTCATTTCGGGTGTGGGTTCTTCTCTCGATGCTCCACCTGAAGCTGTGGAAGTCATTGATGCAAGCAACTGTCTGGTAACGCCGGGGCTTATTAATACACATCATCACCTGTATCAAAACCTCACACGTGCGTACCCGCGAATGACTAATGCCGCACTTTTCGGTTGGCTACAAACGTTGTACCCATTGTGGCGCGCCATTGACGAAGAAGCAGTTCATGTGAGTGCATGGGTAGGTCTTGCAGAATTGGCACTGTCTGGTTGCACGACCTCCACCGATCATTTGTATTTGCACCCGCATGGTGCAGGTGATTTGTTAACTGCAGAAATTGATGCTGCAAAAGATCTAGGAATGCGCTTTCACCCCACGCGTGGCTCGATGTCGTTGAGTGTGAAAGATGGCGGGCTACCACCCGACGATGTGGTGCAAGATGACGACGATATTTTGCGTTTGTCGGCTGAAGCAGTTGCTCAACACCACGACCGTGCGCATGGGGCAATGGTGCGCATTGCACTTGCGCCATGTTCACCTTTTAGTGTGACCGAGCAACTCATGGTGCGTTCGGCCGAACTTGCCGAACAACTTGATGTGCGTCTGCACACACACTTTGCAGAAAACAGCGAAGACGATGCATTTTCCATTGCAACATTCGGTTGTCGACCAATGGAGTATTTAGAGCGAACAGGTTGGTGCACCAGTAGAACCTGGTTGGCACACTCTGTGATGCCCAATGACGACGAAGTGAAACGTTTAGGTGCAGCAGGAGTAGGCGCAGCACATTGTCCGAGCAGCAATCTCATTTTGGCGTCAGGTATAGCGCCAGTGGTCGACATGCGCGCAGCGGGTGTGCATGTGGGCCTTGGGGTAGATGGTTCCTCATCGGCCGACAGCGCATCGTTGTGGTTAGAAGCACGACAAGCAATGTTGCTGGCCAAACTGAAAAGTGGCGCACACGCTGGAACAGCACGCATGGCGTTGGAAGTTGCCACCATTGGTGGAGCTGGTTGCTTAGGTCGCATTGGTGAAATTGGCGAAATCAGTGTTGGAGCAGTGGGCGACCTAGCCATTTGGCAACTCACCGGCCCTGCCTTTGCGGGTGCACTTGCCGACCCCATTGAGGCATGGCTTCGTTGTGGGCCACTCAGTGCACGCGACACCATTGTGCAGGGCAAAGCCTTGGTGCGCAATAAGGAACTAGTGAGCACAAAAGTAGATGAGATGTTGCGCACGCACGCAGTTCATTCGCGACGCATTCAGAAACTCGTTTAGTGTTTCACGCATTTTTTCTCAGCCTGGGTGTCATTTTCATTGCTGAACTCGGCGATAAGAGCCAGTTAATGGCATTGGCTTTTGCTACTCGCTACAAAACTCTTCCCGTACTTATTGGCATCACACTTGCCACGGCTCTTGTTCACCTTGCTTCTGTTGGCATTGGAGCCATGCTTGGTGCAGCGCTACCTACGCGCCCAATTAATGCGGTTGCTGCTCTTGCATTTGTGGGTTTCGGGCTATGGACACTGCGCGGCGATGAACTCACCGACGACGACACGGCGCGGGCAAACAAAACGGCGAAGCATGTTGTGATAGCGGTAGGAACTGTATTTTTCCTCGCAGAACTTGGCGACAAAACAATGCTTGCCACCATTACCTTGGCAACTCGCGAAGGTGTTGTGGGTACATGGTTGGGCTCCACTGTAGGAATGGTCATTGCCGATGCGCTGGCAATTGTGGTTGGCCGTGCAATGGGAGCACGACTTCCAGAGCGCACTATCAAAATTGGTGCAGCAACAACGTTCTTCTTTTTTGCACTGTTGCTTGGCTACGAAGCAATTACGGGCTAGTAAAACGTATTAGCCATTCCAGCGTGACTGCCCGAAGCGGTAGCCCACACTGCGTACTGTTTGAATGAGGTTGGCGTGCTCTTCACCAAGCTTTGCGCGAAGTCGACGAATATGCACATCGACCGTGCGGGCTCCGCCGTAGTACTCATAGCCCCACACACGCGATAGCAAAATTTCACGAGTGAAAACTTTCCCAGGGTTCTGAGCAAGGAACTTCAAGAGTTCGTATTCCATGTACGTGAGGTCGAGGGGTTGGCCTTCAAAAGTTGCCTGGTAGGTCTCGAGATTCAAACTCAAACCCGCATAGTCAATCATCTCTGCGCGTACCACAGCGCTCTCGGAATGGGTGAGATGACGCAAGCGTGCTTCTAATTCGCGTGGGTGGAATGGGGTGATGCAGAAATCGTCGAAGTTTTCATCGCGCAACTCCAGTTGCCCAAGTTCAGCACCAGAAATGAGAACCAAGATGGGGCAAGCCAGTGCATCACGTTTGCGCAGCGCACGACAAAAGGCCCACGCTGCTTCGGCATTGTCTTCGCAGTTGACCACAGCACCAGCCCAACCCGTGGTGGGCTCGTGCTCTAGCGCTTGTTCGGGCGACGAGACAGCCTTCCAGCGGTACCCCGACATGTCGAGGGTGCGGGCAAGGTCAGAGTTTGCCGGTTCGGGATATACAACGATGAATTCCATTATGAAAAAAAGACCTACAACGACCGAAGGTAACGGTTGAGTTCAAATGGGGTGACTTGTGTTTTGTAGCCGCGCCATTCTGCACGCTTATTGCGCAAGAACCATTCAAAAATATGTTCGCCAAGCGCACTTGCAACAAGTTCGGAACGTTCCATGATGTTGAGTGCGTCAGAAAGTGATTGTGGTAACTGTTCGATGCTCAATTTATTGAGATCTGCATCGTTCATTTCAAATAAGTTTGCATCGGCTTCGGTGGGAAGTGTGTAGCCCTGCTCAACGCCACGCAGACCTGCTGCAAGGATGACGGAAAATGCAAGGTATGGGTTCGTGGCAGGGTCGGGCGAACGGTATTCAATACGTGTTGCCATGGCATTGCCTTTTTTAGGTACCGGCACACGAATGAGGCCACTGCGGTTGTTGCGTGCCCATGAAATATGTACAGGTGCTTCAAAACCAGGAACAAGTCGTTTGTAACTGTTGACAGTTTGGTTAGTGACCGCTGTAATTTCTGCCGCATGTCGCAAGAGACCAGCCATAAATGACTTTGCAGTAGGTGACAAGTTGTAGGCATCTTTTTCGTCGTAGAAAGCGTTGTCTTCACCTTTAAAGAGAGACAAGTGCAGGTGCATGCCTGAACCTTGAACTCCTTCAAGAGGCTTTGGCATAAAGGTTGCATGGACGTTGTGCATTGCAGCAACTTCACGTACTGCGAGACGGAAGGTCATAATGCTGTCGGCCATGGTGAGAGCATCGGTATGACGTAAATCGATTTCGTGCTGGCTCGGTGCGTCTTCATGGAAGCTGTATTCAACGGGGATGCCCATTGTTTCAAGAGTGCGAATAGTTTCTTTGCGCAATGAAGTTGCGATGTCGGAAGTGGTGAGGTCGAAGAAACCACCTTCATCGAGTGGTTGAGGAAGTTCACCTTTTTGCGGAGGAGCAAAATAGAAATATTCAATGTCGGGTGCAATATAAAACGCATAACCAAGTTTGACGGCGGCATCGAGGTTGCGCTTCAGCACTTGGCGAGGGTCGGCATCGAACGGTGTTCCATCAAGATTATGAATGTTGCAAAACACGCGTGCTTCGGTTCCCTTGGGGTCGGCCCACGGCAGAACTTCAAAAGTGTTGGGGTCGGGAATGGCAAGCACGTCGGCTTCTTGCACACGGCTGAAACCTTCAATAGATGAACCGTCGAAGGTCATTCCGTCTTCGAGAGCATTTTCTAATTCGGCAGGGCTAATGGCAAACGACTTCAAGTTGCCCAATATGTCGGTGAACCACAACCGCACGAGGCGCACACCGCGTTCTTCCACTGTGCGTAAAACATATTCACGTTGCTGTTCGAGCATCTCTGACATCTCCTCAGTGTGCCTGTTTTTGGCGTAAATGCGAACCGGGGGGCACATTGGCCCCCCGGTTGCTACTTTTTATGTACGAGAAGCGCTTATGCGGCGCCACATACGGTCTCAAGAATGAGACGGGTAACGGTGTACGGGTCGACGTTTGCGTTCGGGCGGCGGTCTTCTGCGTAACCCTTGCCATCGCGGCCAACCTGCCATGGAATACGTACAGAAGCTCCGCGGTCGGACACGCCGTAGCTGAACTTGTTGTACGGAGCAGTTTCGTGCTTTCCGGTGAGGCGACTTGCGATGTCGTCGCCGTAGTGGTCGACGTGTTCCATGACGCGCTTGCTGAGGGCTTCACATGCTGCTGTGATTGCCTTCAAGTTGGTGTCGTTGCGCATTGCCTTGGTGGAGAAGTTGGTGTGTGCACCAGCACCGTTCCAGTCGCCCTTCATTGGCTTTGCAGCAAATGAGATGACTACATCGTAATCTTCAGCGATGCGCTGCAAGAGCCAACGTGCCACGTACATGTGGTCACTGCAGGTCAATGCGTCTGCGGGTCCAATTTGGAATTCCCACTGACCAGGCATTACTTCGGCATTGGTGCCAGAGATCATGAGACCAGCATCGATACAAGCCTGCGTGTGCTCTTCAATAATTTCACGACCAACAACGCGGCCTGCGCCAACGCCACAGTAGTAAGGGCCTTGTGGAGCAGGGAAACCAAATGGTGTGCCATCAAGGCGCAACATGGTGTATTCCTGCTCGATGCCGTAGATCATTTCTTGGTCGGCGTACTTCTTTGCTTGTTCAGCTAATGCAGCACGAGTGTTTGTTGGGTGTGGGCTGTCGTCTTTTGCTTGAAGAACATCGCACAACACGAGAATGTTCTTGCCACCACGAATAGGGTCTGGGCAAGAAAAGACTGGGCGCAAAACGCAGTCTGATGATTCGCCACCAGCTTGTTCTGTTGATGAACCGTCGAATCCCCAAACGGAGATCTTCTCGTCGTCAGCCATGACTTTGGTTTTTGAACGCAATGTAGGTGTGGGTTTCACACCGTCGATCCAGATGTATTCGGCCTGAAATGGCACGGCAGTTCCTTCCATATGGGTGGTACTGAGTCAAAGCCCAGAAGTGATTGCTATATGTTGCCAAGAAGCAGTTTCACTTCCATTTCTCAATTGTTAACTCTGTGTGAAGCATCCCTATTTATGTAAGGCTTACCTAATACAAGGTGCGTGGGTGAGAGTGAGTTCGGTAGCCTGACAACGTGTTGGAAACCCACAAATTAGGCACTTCATGCCAGGTTCAGCAGTGAGAGTTGGTCTTGCTCAGATCAACCCCACCGTGGGCGACCTGGTGGGCAATGTCGCGCTGATCTTGCGCGAGTACGCAACAGCTGACGACGCTGGTTGCGACATTGTGGCGTTTCCCGAACTAGCCATTACGGGCTACCCCCCGGAAGATCTGGTGCTAAAGCCCGGATTTCTTGCCGACAATATGCGTGCACTCAACAGCGTTGTGGAAGCAACGGGGAACTGCATGGCTGTTATTGGTTTTGTCGATTCAGTTGCGGTACAAGTTGAAGGCGGCGAAGAGCGCATACTTTTCAATGCTGCTGCAGTTGCACAAAACGGAAAAATTATTGGCATTTATCGTAAACAACTTTTACCGAACTACAGCGTGTTTGAC
>CAIOHI010000085.1 GCA_903858075.1 uncultured Actinomycetes bacterium | reverse complement strand
CGCCCGGCACGTTACAATTCGCGACGCCTACCCCGCAGAGTAACGCGAGGGCTCTGGCGGCTGCACAAGCCTTCACCCTGCTGCACACGCCCCCCGACAAACGCTTCAGCAGGGAGACCCCACAATCCCTCAGCGACAACGATATCGCAACCCCGATGAACCTGATAACCCCAACCAAGCCTTCTGCACCCACACACCAACCATCTGCATCCACCCCGAAAGCAACGCTTAGCCCAGGCGACGTGGAGTTCATAAACAGCATCGCGCCAAGTCCCGATTGTGCGTCGCTCACACCCCAGCAGCGAGCCGAATCGGATGCTCCAGAGGACGATTTCTTCGTTCGCATGTGCCCCCCCTTCGAGGCGCCTGACTTCGTCAAGGATACTGAAGAGGAGGTTGCGGCTGACAATTTCGGAGTGACGACGACGAAGAAAGGAGTGACGACGACGAAGAAATGCCTCACCTGCTTTCAGAATCGGATTCCGACTCCGACTCCGATGAGGACTACAACTCAGCGGAGGACGCTGAAGACGATATGCCCCTCGACACGTTGCGGAACAAGCTGCTGATGCGGAAGAAGAAGATGAATATGCCAAGTGGACATGAGCGCCGCAACTTGCTGCACCTGCCCCATGACAAGACCGCCATGCGAATGTTCCGCTCGACTCGGCCAGACAACCGTTCGGAACGCTGCTTGTCCTCGTGCGACAACGAACACTGGACAGTCACCGCAGCACCCAATCAACCGAAGATGGCGGTTATCACGGAGCGTAAAGGAGGTAAACATACTAATAATCGCTCCTTTACCGTGCCCGACACCCGCGTGTTGAAGGCGATGAAACTACTGGCTCCGGAAATGATGGTCAACGCCATGCTGCCAACCTCGTGTACTTGCAAACGCGAATGTCACAGACACCTGACATTCGACTTGATCACCAATGCCAGGCTAGAGGTGGCGAGTGCGACTTCCGAGGCAGGCGTTGGAGAACTCCTGACGGGCAAACTGCGTGCGACTCCAGGTAAATACACGGTGAATAATCGCGAATGCTGTCAAATGCATTTCGCTGCTGTCTATGGAGTGTACAAGCCGAAGGTAAAGCTTGCATTTGAAGTAGCCAACGGAAGCCCTACGGCGGCGCCCTTCAACACACGGGACGTACGACTGCAGCATCCAGCTCCGCAACGAACGCTGTGCTGGACATTCTGGACAACATTTTTTGACATGTATTGTCAACAGCCAAACGACGACGAACGGCTCTTTCCAACGGAGAAAACGCTGGCCAATATTTATGAGGAATACTTCAAACCTTGGTGCCACGCGCAAGGCGTACACGAGCGTCTTCCCGGCATCAGCGTCTTCAAAAAAGCTGGGTGGCACGAGGACTTCAAGAACGTGAAGAAGCAGAAGAACCACAACCACTGTCGGTGCAACACGTGTGCCAATCTGAAGGCCAAACTATTTGCGACGTTCTTGAACCCTGCTGACTACGCGGAGGTCAAGCAAGTTTGGCGAACGCATGACACTGCCGTAAAAGCTTGGCGGGATATGGAGGCGCATCTCAAGGCGCAGGCTAAGACAAACCCACATGAAGTCATTGTCATCTGTCATGATGCTACGCAAGCCATGGGGTTTCCGCGCGTGTCCAACCGGCCCAACAAAAATCTCACGAAGACGCGGTTCAACTGGGTCCCCTGGCTAGCCCATGACCTCGGTCGTGATCGGTATGACTATGTCTACATACCAAAAGGCAGGTGGAAGAAAGACGCCAACTTCCTCTGCACCATCATGCAGGCGCTGGTCTTCCGTGCCAAAACGGACTACACGCACCCGAATCACCAAGCCCGTCGTGCGGTGTGGGTGGCTGACAATGGGCCGGAAAACAAGAACAATGAAGTGCTGGCGTTTTGCTGCGACCTGGTCACAAGCGGACTGCTGGACTGTGTGGAGCTGCTTTTCGGCGAGGTGGGACACACGCACAACGGCGTCGACGCCGCACATTCCATCCACAACCGGTCCATTGGCAAATTCGTGTCTGGAGATATCGGCCACTTCGTTCGCCATTACCCTTACGGCTTCCACAAGCACGTTCCCTCTGCATCGATCCTCACTCAGGTTTACGACTGGAAACGCTATTACGATGGACATCTGCGTAAGCTCAGTGGATACACGAAAACTCAGGCCGACAACGCAGTGGTTCGCGGTTGGCGCATCGCCAGAAACGCACAAAACGAGGTCGAAGTGCGCTGGAAAGCTGATCCCGCCATGGACAAGTACTGGCGTGGACAAGACGGTGGCGAACACTCGGCGGGATTCACGATGTTCAACTCGATGCCAACAGGCGTGCCACCTCTTGTGAAACCGAAAGAGGCCATAATGCAACCAGAGCATTTAGCAGAACTCAAGGGCAAAATGTTCCAGGAGGTGATGGATGCGCAACGACTGGGGCCATGCGTGATGTGGAACTACAATGCCGCCAAGAATGGTGGGGAAGTGCCGATGACACCGACCGAGGACGCGATTCCGATGGGCCAGTGGGGCAAAACACACCTCGTGGGTGCCATACGAGGCAAGCAGGGCATAGTGCGTGTCGTGGAGAAGTTCTTCGGCGGTGATACGAGGGCAACGATGTTCGCCCCAACGGTTGGTGCAAATCAGGAACACTTGGTGGCCACAGGGCAACGCTTCCACTTTTCCGGTGACGGTGCCATTCTTGAAGGCCGACAACTCCCCAATTTGCGCTACGCTAATCAGCCGGCGACGGCGTCGCTCATGTACAAACATTCTAACAATGTCGCCCATCGGAACAATCGGAACAAGAAACGCAAGCAACCGCCGGCAGACGACGCTGCGGAGCACCACGAGGAGAAGAGCGACAGGGAGGAGAAGAGCGACGAACCCGACCAAGAGCCACTGCCGGACTACGTACAAGGCGGTGACTGGAATGCTAGTGAAGGGAACCAATTCTTCGAGCTGGACTTCAAAAAATGCATCGTTGGAAAAATGTTCGTGTCCAAAGTTATATTTGAAGACGGACAAGATGGAATTCAAGTGGGCAAGATACTCACCAAAGAGCCAGTCTCGGCGGAAGAACCCAGGAAAATGGTGTTCACGGCAAAAATGCTAGCATGTACAAAGCCTTGCTTCATGAAGGCATGCCTTTCCGCAACATGGAATCCCACTGGCCAGGTAGAGACTATTCACAACTGGCAAGTGCTGGCTTACTTGAGTCACATGAACAAGAACAAGACATTCCCGGCAACGGTTGCCAAGATACTCAAAGGCCGCGAAGACATTGAGTGGAAGGAGGTGGAGCCGCAAGTACACGATTAACTAGCCAACTTAAGGCAACGTGACTGACTGACTAACTAACCAAGTTACGTGTACGACGAGATTTTTTGTTTATCCTCCAGATTTCTTATTAAAAACGCTTACATGTACACTATTGATTTATTCATAACTAGACAACTTACGCCTGGACAACTTACGCGTGCTGACGAACTGACCACACTATGATTAGCTATCCAACTTGCAGCCCGCACGAGTAAGTTGGCTAGTTAATCATACAGAATTGCTTGTTCGAATCCTACAGGATTTTTCCTTTATTAAATAAATACGCTTACAGAACTATTGATTTCTTCATAATTATAACATTAACTTGGCAACTTACGCGTACTCACGAACCGGCGACTCACTGGCTAAACTATCCAACTTACAAAAAGTTAGTTGGCCAGTTAATCATACAGAATTTTTTATTCATCAGGCAGAATTCTTCTTTAATTATTAAATAT
>CAIOHI010000084.1 GCA_903858075.1 uncultured Actinomycetes bacterium | reverse complement strand
TTCCCACAAGGCTGGACAACTGTGAAGCCTTACTTGCGCGTTTTGCCACAACCTAAGAAATAACTTTTAGCAACTCACCCCAGTAGGTTTTTCTCCACCCACTCGCGCACCTGTGGCGCAAGGAAGTGGAGATGCTGCTGGGGTGTTTCGCGTATTTGGGTGGCACTAATAGGAACATTGATGCGATCTTCATCGACTACCACTGCTTGAGCCTCTAATCGGTGAGCTAGTTCCGACACATAAGAGTCAGACGAGAACACCGCATGTGGGCCCGAGGCATGTGGCCACTTGCTACGAAAAAGTGAAATCCATTTGTTCCACAGTTCGTTGTCGTTCCAGTTGGTGTCGAGTTCGTGAGCAACTTCCACCACGGTCACGTTGGTATGTAATTCAGCAAGCCAACTTGCTCGCAATGAGCCAGGCACCAGCTCACCTGCACGAGTGTTGACGAAAACCACCAGTGCATCACATTGCTCTGCAGCAGCGTTAATGAACCATGAATGCCCTAAATGCGGTGGGTGAAAGCGACCCACAATAAGCCCAGTTGGGAAATGTTCACGGGGATGGTCGGTCCGATACGTCATAGGAGTGCTCCACTTGAAACGATAGAGCACATGGACGTCTTTGATGCAATGAACACCGCTCGTGCAATGCGATTTTTCAAGCCCGACCCGGTGCCAGCCGAGCTCATTGAAAAAGTTCTATGGGCAGCCACCCGTGCCAGCAGCCCAAATAACACGCAGGGTTGGGATTTCATTGTGGTCACCGACCCTGAGGTACGAAAGCAACTTGGAGAACTCTTCTTGCCCTTTGCTGAACGAGTTTCTAAGTTTCCCGACCCGGGTAACAACACCGACCGACGCACTTTGAAAGGTGCACAAAACCTCGGCGCCAACATGGGAAATTTCCCTTGCATCATTTTTGTTTGTGGCCGCAACATTTACCCTGCCGACAACCCACGTGAACCGTTCATGTATTCAGCGGTGTACGCCGCAAGCCAAAACCTCATTGTTGCGGCACGCGCACTTGGCTTGGGCGCTGCGTTCACCACATTGCATGGAATGGTGGAAAAACAAATTCGTACCATCTTGAATATTCCCGATGAAATGTACATCGGCACCACTATTCCCCTTGGCTACCCCGATGGCCCTGAAGGACCTGTATCGCGCAAAGATATTTCCGAGGTTGTGCACTACAACGGTTGGTAGTTATTTAAGCGCCTGGCGCACTCAGCACTGTGCGTTCCATCTCTTCAGGCTCACAGCCAGAGACGATGAGCAACTTGCTAAAGCCATGAAAGAGCGCAAGCCCAATGCCCATTTCGGCAATTTGTTCTGTGGTGAACTCTTTTTTTATTTCGTCTTGCACGTTGGTGTCCGGAGCACCTTGCGCACCAAGAAACGCATCGGCAAAAGCTAAGGCAAGTTTTGAGCGTTGCGGCAAGTCGGTGTCGTTGTAGCCATCATCAACTTTCTCAACGTCACTCTCGACCATATTTTCTTGCTTCACGACCGTGAAGCGCACATTGCGTCAATAACCGCAATCGGTAATGCGGGCGTTACGTAACCGTGTGGTTTCCTTCGTTACGTGGTCGAGTTCGCCTCGTTGCCAAAATTCTGCATACAACGTTGAAAAAGCTTTTGCGAGTTGTGGTTGGTGTCCGAGAATAGAGCCGAACACTGAACGTGCCGATGGGTCAACAGGGTCAAGACGTGGAGTACTCGACATCAGGCGACCTTTTCCAACTTGCCAAAGCCATCACACAGAGCAACATGAAAAAGCATCGCCAAAATATCGGGAGTAGAAAAATACTTTCTCAACTTCTCAAACTGTTCGTCGGTCACGCTATGCACGTCGAGCACGAACTGTTCAGTAATTTCCAAAATTGCTTTTTCGCCTTCAGAAAATTCAGGTGAGGAGTACCAACTCTTCATTTTCTCGCCAAGAGCGCTTTCTTCACGCTCTAGACCCAGCAATTGAGCAACTTGCAGTTCAATGAGGCTCGCAGTACGACCCGGCGAAGTGTGGG
>CAIOHI010000083.1 GCA_903858075.1 uncultured Actinomycetes bacterium | reverse complement strand
ATGTGGTGACCCTCACGCTGAATCAGCCAGAAAAACGCAATGCGCTGTCGCTGCCGGTGCTGAAAGAACTCACGAAGGCTTTTGTCACGGTGGGGAAGAGCGATGCCACCGGGGTCATCCTTGCCGCCAATGGCCCCGTTTTTTCTGCGGGTCATAATTTTGGCGACATGTTTGGCGCCAATTACGCAACCACATATGAAGTGTTCGATACCTGCACCAAAATGATGCAGACCATCCAGTCCATTCCACAGGTGGTGGTGGCACGCGTGCATGCGCTGGCAACGGCAGCTGGGTGCCAACTGGTAGCAACATGCGATTTGGCTGTGGCGGCCGACACTTCTTCTTTTGCCATTCCTGGCGGGAAGGGTGGCTTGTTTTGTCATACGCCCCTTGTTGCGGTGTCGCGCAACATTGGTCGCAAGCGTGCGCTGGAAATGGCGCTGACGGGCGATGCCATAGATGCAGCAACTGCATTGCAGTGGGGGTTTGTGAATGCAGTGGTGCCAGCAAGCGAACTAGAAGCAGCAACACTTGATTTATTGCAACGTGCGACGCGTGGCTCGGCGCATTCAAAAGGTTTAGGAAAAGCTGCCTTTTACAAACAGGTACAAATGGGCGAGAGCGATGCCTATACATACGCGGTAGGAATGATGGCAGCAGCTGCGGTGACCCCAGATGCGCAAGAAGGCATTGCAGCATTTCTAGAAAAAAGGTATCCAGAGTTTCCTGCACAGGCGAAAGAAAATTCATGAGCACTCTTGAAGAACTTCCACTCAGCGTTGAATTTGCCGTGAGCGGTATGACCTGTGGGGCTTGTGCAGCGCGTATTCAAGATCAGTTAAACAAAATTGATGGTGTTGATGCCTCTGTGAACTATGCAACGGAAACCGCAACTGTGCGAACTCGATTTGGCATACAAACCGATGAACTCATTCAAGCAGTGGAAGAAGCGGGCTACAGGGCAGCGCTGCGCGAGGCCGATGCACCGGTGGGTGCAACCGAGGAAGAATTTGCAGAGAGCCTCATGGCTTTGCGTAACCGACTTGTTACATGTGCAGTGCTCACTGCGCCAGTGTTTTTCTTTTCCATGTTCGAGTCGATGCAGTTTCAGAACTGGCAATGGTGGGCACTTGTATTTTCTGCTCCGGTAGTTACGTGGGGGGCATGGCCATTTCATAGAGCTGCAGTAATGAACTTGCGACATCGGGCAACCACCATGGACACACTTATTTCCATTGGGGTAGTTGCTGCAGTGGCGTGGTCGTTGTGGGCGTTGATTTGGGGTGATGCCGCAAGTAGCTATGGCTCAATGGCGGGTATGTCGGGAATGAGCCATGGTTCGTACCACGTGTATTTTGAAGTGGCAGCAACCGTAACAGTCTTCATTCTTGCGGGGCGCTATTTGGAAGCGCGCGCAAAACGTAGTGCAGGTAATGCATTGCGGGCGTTGTTGGCATTAGGCGCCCACACCGCAGTTGTTTTGGAAAATGGCGTTGAGCGTGAAGTAGATGCCAAAAATTTGCAAGTGAACGACATCATTGTGGTGCGACCTGGCGAAAAAATTGCCACCGACGGTGTGGTTATTGAGGGTGATTCAAGCATTGATATGTCGATGCTCACGGGCGAAAGTGTGCCTGTCGATGTTGTGGCGGGTGATGCTGTTACTGGTGCAACTATCAACTTGACGGGTCGCTTGAAGGTGCGTGTTTCGCGTGTTGGGGCCGACACCACCTTTGCTCACATGGCGAAACTGGTACGTGAGGCACAGGCAACAAAAGCACCAGTGCAAAAACTTGCCGACAAGGTGAGCAGCATTTTTGTTCCGGTTGTACTGCTCATTTCATTAGTGACATTGATTGCCTGGTTTGTTGTAGATGGCGATGCAACAAAAGCCTTCACAGCCGCTGTTGCAGTTCTTATTATCGCGTGCCCGTGTGCGCTGGGGCTTGCTACACCTACTGCACTCATGGTGGGCAGTGGCCGTGGAGCACAGCTAGGCATTGTTATCAAAGGTGTCGACGTTCTGCAAAGTACGCGCCGCATTGACACTGTGGTGTTCGACAAGACCGGCACTGTTACCACTGGCGTCATGCAACTGCGCAACGTGGTGTGCGCTGAAGGCATTGAACGCGGCGATGCACTGCGCATCATTGGTGCACTTGAACTAGCTAGCGAGCACCCCATTGCTCGCGCTATTGCTATTGCCGCTCAAAAGGAATTCGGAACACTTCCCGACGTTCAGGAGTTTGTTTCGTTAACTGGCATGGGTGCACGTGGTGTTGTTGATGGCGTCAGTGTCATTGTGGGCCACGAGCGCTTGTTGCAAAAGGAACTTATTCTTATTCCGGGGCCATTGCGTACTGTGCTAGCAGACGCACGAGCAGAAGGTAATACCGCAGTGATTGCCGCTTGGGGTGGCTCTGCTCGCGCCGTGTGTGTTGTTGCTGATCAACCAAAATCAACAAGTAAGGAAGCAATTGCAACTTTGCGCGCTATGGGCTTAGCGCCGGTGTTGTTAACGGGCGATAACCAGGCAACGGCAATGGCTATTGCCTTACAAGTGGGCATTGAAGCCGACGATTATCACGTGCGTGGTGGTGTTTTGCCCGATGAAAAAGTTGCAGTGATTCGAGAACTGCAAGATCGTGGATACGCCGTAGCAATGGTGGGCGATGGCGTGAACGATGCGGCCGCACTTGCGCAAGCTGATGTTGGTATTGCAATGGGCACAGGCACAGATGTTGCGATGCAAGCAAGCGATCTCACTATTGTGAGTGGTGACCTTCGTTTAGTTGCCGACGCCATTGCGTTATCGCGCGCAACGTTGCGCACAATTGGTGCCAACGTTTTTTGGGCCTTTGCATATAACGCTGCTGCAATACCCTTGGCAGCAAGTGGAAAACTGAACCCCATGTGGGCAGGCCTAGCTATGGCATGTTCAAGTGTTTTTGTGGTGTTGAACAGCTTGCGTTTGCGGCGAGTGAAGTTGCGCCACCGCTAAGGCGTTGGCGTTCTTTTTCCTCGTAAATGCGAATCGCTTTAAAGTTTTCAGTCGATAGAGCTGACCGAGCAAAGCTGAGTGCTTCGGCGCGTTGCCAACGAACAGTGCGGGCACGAATTCGTAAAATAATTCCAATCTCTTTGCTCGTGTATCCGGCCGCAACCAGTCTTAAAAGAGCGAGTCGCTCGGGGTTCATATTGCGAGATTCAAGTTCAGTGATGGCGTCATTGCTGCCGTCGTATCCGGAAAAGATGCTGTTCGGCTCACGTGTCATATCGCGCAAAAAGCCGTCGACGACGTCGGGGTCAAAGTGCTCCACAGTTGTTTGCCTTTTGCGTTGTGGCACAACGAATTCTTTGTACTCCACATCGCGCACAATGTTGGCGGCAATCTTGCGTGGTCGGTTGTCGCTGGGGTAGGTGCGAACAACCAACCACACCTGGGCCATCACCGCATTGAGCGCCTCTTCCACTCCACCGGGGTGAATGCGACCGCGCCGTTTAGCAATGGCAAGAATGGGCGGAACTACACGTTGAACCGCAAGTCGAGCAGCGAGCTCGTCGGTACGAGCGAGGCGAACCACCTGTGCCAAATATTGGTCAGATTCATCGCAGTGAGATGGGCGATCAAAGCCCATGCGCACCAGCATCTGGTCGAGGTGGGTTACAGGTTCACCGGGTAGGCCCCACGCGTTGGCATGCGCAATGCATGAGGGTCGCCGTGCGATGGCATTCCACTCGTCGACAATGATTTTCACCGAGGGTGTGGTGAAATCGGCACGAACTAAGGGTACGTATTCGTATTTATTAAATGGTTCTGTGGGTGTGATGGTGCTCTGTGTTGTTTGCATACGGCACCATGCGCCACGTGCATCACCTGGGTTCCCCTCAAAGGTCTCACCGCAAGTCTCACTCTGACACAATGAGTGCGTGCGACATATTTTGCCTTCCGGAACCGACGTAGAAATTGCCCGCCCCAGTGGCTCGCCTCGTATTGGGCTTGTGGTGACCCCCGACATTTTTGGCTTGCGGCCGCTTTACGACAATTTGGTATCGCAGTGGGCCACCGAGTGGGGTATGGCCGTTGCGGCCGTAGAGCCTTTCCCAGGTAAAAATCTTGGCGCCGACGTTGAACCACGTTTCGCGGCAGTCAAAGATATTGATGACGAAAAGCACTTAAGTGACCTTCATGAGGCAGCCGACCTGCTCGATACCCCAGTCACCGTGCTGATGGGTTTTTGTATGGGTGGCATGTACTGCTTTAAGTCGGCTCGCAGTAATCGGTTTGCGCGTATTGCAAGTTTTTACGGAATGATCTCGCTGCCAGAGGGATGGCGTAGTGCACTGCAAGGCGAACCACTGCAGTATTTGCAGGCGGGAAATGCGGAAAGCGTTTTAGCAATTATTGGTGGGAAAGATCACTACACACCAGCGCACGATGTAGATGCGTTACGACAAACTGGCGCAACCGTTGCGTTTTACCCTGAAGGTGAACACGCCTTTGCGCACGATGCAAGTAGGCCAGCGCATCGCGCAGATGATGCCGCTGATGCTTTTCGACGCGCAAAAGAATGGTTGAGTGCTGCGCAGTAGTTGTGATGGACGCGAGTTAGCTCGCGCGCACTTCAAGATTTTGACGATTAAGAAGTTTGTATTGACGATCGCGTTGCTCGAGCCAACCCAAACGAATGAAACTGGCAATGGCTTTGTTCACGCGTTCACGTGAAGCGCCCACCATGCCGGCAAGTTCTTCTTGAGTAACGGGAAGAACGAACTCGTCTTTTCCTTCAGATAATTCGAGTAGACGTTTCGCAGTGCGGCCAGTGACGTCGAGAAAAACGCTGTCGGCTAAAGCTTCATCCATGGCACGTAAGCGACGGGCAAGAACACGGGTGATGCCCCACAACAGATCGGGGTTGGTTGAAAGCTGGGGCTCTACTGCCGAATATGGAATGTGCAAAACGGTCGAGGGCTCAAGCGCGCGGGCAAGTGCGCTACGAGCGCCACCGTCGAGCAGTGCCAGGTCGCCAAAGAGGTCGCCTTCCACCATGAGAGCAACAACGCTTTCGCGTGAATCGAGTGGCTTGTTATCGATTGCAATGGCAATGCGGCCAGAGAGCACGATGTAGAGGGCGTCGGGTGCTTCGCCTTCTTTAAAGAGCACGTCGCCACGAACCAGGTTCTTTTCGTGAGCCGAGGAGGCAATGGCGTCGATGGTGGCGGGGGAGGCGGCGGAGAAGAACTCGCTGGAGGCAATGATGGAAGCATGTGACATAACACCATCACGGTACTACCCTCGATGCCATGAGCACACCCTCAAATATGCCCACGGGCACATCTCGTGCGTTGTTTGACCCGGCGGGGGTGTGGACCATTGTGGTGGCAGGGGGAAGTGGGCAGCGTTTTGGTGCTCACAAGCAGTTTCTGCCCCTTGGCCCCAAGCAAATGGTGGCATGGGCGGTCGATACCGCATTGCAGGTAAGTGCTGGGGTGGTAGTTGTCGTGCCTGAAGTGAGCGATTTTGCTTCAAGTGATGCGCGAGTGCACGTTGTTCAAGGTGGTGCAAGCAGAACGCATTCGGTACGCAATGGCCTTGCGGAGGTGCCAACTGCAGCACAAGTGGTGTGTGTGCACGACGCGGCTCGGCCGTTTGCTTCGGTGGAACTTTTCCAGGCGGTCGTGCAAGAACTTTCCCCAACGGTGCAGGCTGCGGTTCCTGCTCTTGCTGTGGTCGATACGGTCAAGGTGGTCGATGAAAGTACAAATGAAGTGCTGAGCACTCTGCAACGCAGCACATTGCGTGCAGTGCAAACCCCGCAGGCGTTTCACGCTGCAATATTGCGTGAAGCACACCTTGTAGCCGAACATGAAAATCGAGAAGGCACAGACGATGCATCTCTAGTTGAGGCAATTGGTGGCTACGTTGTAGTAGTGCCTGGAAACGTAATGAATCGCAAAATAACAACGCCAGAAGATTTTGCATGGGCACAAAATGCTGTTTCCGAAGTGCTTGAGGGCAACGCATGAATATTCGTGTAGGGCAAGGGTTCGATATCCATCGCTTTAACGATGAGCCAACGCCAGGGCGCGCACTTATTTTGGGTGGCGAAGTGTTTGAAGGTATGCGCTCACTTGCGGGTCATAGCGACGCCGATGTTATTGCACATGCAGTTGCCGATGCGCTGCTTGGTGCTGCTGGCCTCGGCGATATTGGTGAACATTTTCCCGATACCGACGCGCGTTGGAAAAATGCAAACTCACTTGAGTTGCTCGCAGAAGTTGCACGCATGGTTGCTGCTGCGGGTTGGGTCATCGGCAATGTCGATTGCAGTGTGGTGTGTGAAGAACCCAAGTTGGCTCCACGCCGTGAAGCAATGCAACGCAATGTAAGTACTGCAGCGGGTGCGCCTGTAACAATTAAAGGGCGCCGTGCAGAAGGTCTTGGCGCGCTAGGGCGCGCCGAAGGCATTGCATGCTGGGCAGTAGCAGTCATGACGAAAACGAATGAAGAGATCGGATAAAAAGTGGCACAACGCGCACGAAAACCAGCACCAGGTGCAAAAACTGGCATGCCGAAAGGCAACAGAGGTGCACCAGCGCGCACGTCTGCGGCTCCGGCACGCAGCTCGAACCCGCCTAAGAAATCGGGAGCGCCAAGAAAATTTGGTGCGGCAAAGCGCACGGGTGCGCCTGCACGTGGTGGAAATCGTTTCGACCCGCGTGCGGGTGGCGATCGTTCACGCCCAGCAGAAAAAGGTTTAGGCGGCGAGCAAGTTGAAGGTCGTCAGGCAGTACGCGAACTACTTATTGCTGGTCGTCGCAAAACACGAGAAATTTGGATTGCTAACGACATTGATGCCAACGATGTTATTGACGACATTCGTGAACTTGCTGAAGCCGTGCGCGTCACAGTGACCGATGTTCCACGTAGGCACATTGAGAACACCGCGCGTAGCGAAGCCCCGCAGGGAATTATTGCGTTCGCAGCACCATTGCCAGAAATAGGTATTGAAGAACTATTGGAATCACGCAACGGTGTACAACCATTCCTCGTTGCTGTTGACGGCGTCACCGACCCAGGCAACCTTGGTGCGTTGTTGCGTTGCTGTGATGGCGCAGGGGTTACCGGGGTCATTTTGCCGCGTCACCGTTCAGTGCATGTCACGCCAACCACGGCAAAAGCTGCTGCGGGTGCAGTGGAACATCTTGATATTGCTGTTGTTTCGGGTTTGCCTGCCGCAATTGCGCAAATGAAAAAAGCAAAAGTGTGGGTGGTAGGTCTCGACGACGATGCCGACCGCAGCCTTTTCGACATCGCGTCTTTTGCCAACGACCCCATTTGTATCGTTCTAGGAGCAGAAGGCAAGGGAATTGCCCGTTTAGTGCGCGAGCGCTGCGATGTGGTGGTTTCCATCCCCATGAATGGACAATTGTCATCTTTGAACGTCTCGGCAGCGGGTGCATTGGCCACTTATGAGGTAGTTCGCGCCCGTCAAGCGCAATAATTCGGTGTTTGCCTCTAGGATCATCAACGATTACGCCGGGTTAGCTCAGTGGCAGAGCAACCGCCTTGTAAGCGGTAGGTCGTGGGTTCAAATCCCACACTCGGCTCCACATTTCGCAATAAGGTAGGGAAAACCCGCCAAAACCTTCGGAGGTTGTCATGAGTCGTCAAGCGCGCCCACAAACTGGTGGAAATGGTGCAGGCCAAAACTTCAACTCCACGCTGAGCATCGTTGTTGCCGTCGTCGCCGTCCTCGTCGGATTTTTCATCTTGCGCGATATCAATAGCGACAGCACTAGCTCGTCGTCGCCGACCGATGACACCAGTGTCGACGTGGGAACCACTGTTCCCGATGCTGCTCAAACCACGGTTCCTGCGGCAACCAACACCACCGGATTCAAGGTGCTCGTTGCTAATGCCTCGGGTGTTCCGGGTAGTGCTGGCGACGTCAGCGTGGCATTGCAAGGACTCGGATTCATTGTTCAACCACCGTTGAACAAGAGTGACGCCACTCCAAAACAAACTCTCACCATGGTGTATTACATCGCTGGTCAAGAAGCCAACGCAGCAAATGTTGCCGCCGCACTTGGCGGTGTTGCAACTGCACCAATGCCCGACCCTGTGCCAACTGAAACAGGCAACATGGGTGAAGCAAGCGTGTTGGTGTTACTTGCCACCGACCTTGCCGGCAAACCTATTGCTGGTGCGCCTGCTGCTGCAACAACAACTGTTGCTGGCTAGTTCAATTTTTTGAGGTAGCTAAGAGCTGCCTGTTCAATGGAAAACAATGTGCGATTCATCGCCGTGTCGTTGCCGTATAGCTGAACAAGATTCAAGACGCTAAACGGTGGCTCAACGGTGGTATCTGCATCGCCCACAATGGCGCAGAGCATTTTCTTTTTGTGAAGTGCGAGGTCGTACATTGACCCGACCACTTTTCCGTCAAAACTTTGCGCATCGAGGAAACCTTCACCGGTGAAAATAACGTCGCAATTCTCGGCACGCGTATCGAGATCAATTTCTTCTGCAACAACATCGAAGCCAGGAACGAGTGTTGCGCCGAGCGCCGCAAGGCCACCGGCAAGACCGCCAGCTGCGCCTGCTCCTTCAATGGTGCTTACGTCAATGCCGTATTGCTCTGCGTAAATTTGTTGGAGTCGTTCAAGGCGTCCGGTGAGCAATGCAATGTGGCGAAGCGTGGCACCTTTTTGCGGCCCAAAGACCTGAGCTGCCTTTGTGAATGGTGTGGTGACATCGCATGCAACAAGAAACTCGACCGCTTTTAATCGGGCAGGGGCGTGAATGGCACGAACGGCGCCGTAGCCGCCATCGGTTGTTGCTGAACCACCCAAACACACAATAATTTTTTTCGCGCCTGCGTCGAGTGCTTGGTCAATGAGTTCACCAGTGCCAGTGGTGCTTGCAGCAATTGGGTCGTTGCGTTCTGCGCCACCAACAAGTTGTAAGCCACTTGCTCGCGCCATTTCAATAACAGCGACGTCACGACTGAGGCGCCAAGGTGCTTCCACGATGTCGCCGAGTGGCCCCGTGACTTTGCTCGTGCGGTTTGGACCGCCGAGTACATCGAGTGTTCCTTCGCCGCCGTCGGCGAGTGGTGCTTCATCGCAATCGATGCCGAGTTCCCAGCACGCGTGGCCCACTGCAGCGCAGGCTTCTTGTGCGGTTGCCGTTCCGCGGAATTTATCGAGTGCAGCAAGAACGCGCATCACCACAGCGTAGGGTTTAGTTATGAATGCACCTGCACAACAACCCCAAAATATTGCTGACGTTTTGAATTCCGACGCCAACGACCAGGTGGGTGCGTTGCATCGTAAGTGGGTGTCGCCGGTGGAACTTGTTGATGCTGCCATTGCTCGTGCCGAAGCAGTAAACCCGCAATTGAACGCCATTATTCATGAACGATATGAACGTGCGCGCAGTGAAGCTGCTGCCATTTCTGCTGGCCCTATTACAACTCCATTGCACGGAATGCCCGTCGTAGTGAAAGATCTTGAAGCGGCTATTGGTGGCGAGCCACATCACATGGGTTCACGTGTTTTAAAAAACCTGGGCTACCGCGCAACACACGATTCATACATTGCCCGGCGCTTAAAGCGTGCGGGTGCAATTGTCATTGGCCGCACAAATACTCCAGAGTTCGGCAGCACCATTACAACAGAACCACTTGCGTATGGCGCAGCGCATAACCCGTGGAATCTTGAACATTCCACGGGTGGTTCTTCGGGTGGTTCTGCTGCAGCTGTTGCTGCGCGCATTGTTTCTGTTGGTCACGCAAATGATGGTGGTGGTTCTATTCGCGTGCCAGCAAGCGAATGCGGTTTGGTGGGGTTAAAGCCTTCGCGTGGTCGTATTAGCAAAGGACCAGATACAGGTGAGTCGTGGATGGGTGCAACTGTTGACGGCGTGGTCACACGCAGTGTGCGCGACACTGCGCTCATGCTCGACATTTTGTCGGGCTATGAAGCAGGCGACCCATACACCGCAGTTCCTTATGCGCGACCACTCATGGAAGAAGTAGGCAAGCCCGTTGGATTTTTGCGCATTGGCTTTCTCGATCACCCACTCATGCCTGGCGGAGTAGACCACGCCGAAACGCGTGCATCAATGGCAACCACGCGCAAGTTGCTCGAGTCGCTTGGTCACATGGTGGAAGATGCGTACCCCGCAGCAATGGACGAAGAAGATTTCGCCGACACCTTCACTGGCATTGTGTCGGTGGCGACCGATGCTGGCGTCAGTGAAATTGAAGCGCTCATCGGGCGGCCTGTTACAGGAGACGACATTGAAGCCGACAATCTTTTCTTGCGCGAAGTTGGTCGCACGGTCAGTGGTACTCAGTACGTGCAATGGGTGAGTTGGATGCACGCTTGGTCGCGACGCATGCTCGAGTGGTGGTACCCGCAAGACGGCACACAACCATTCGACATTTTGGTCACCCCCACACTGGCTGGCCCACCACCCAAGTTGGGGTGGTTAAGTGGTCCCGATGGCGGCATGAATATGCGCTCCATTTTGCAGTACACCGCACAATTCAATGTGACGGGTCAGCCAGCCATCAGCCTGCCGTTGCACTGGAGTGCCGACGGCTTGCCGATGGGCGTGCAATGTGTGGCCGCCACGCATCGCGAAGATCTTTTAGTGCGTTTAGGTTCGCAACTTGAGGCCGCTGCGCCGTGGAGCCACCGCATGCCACCGCTAGTCTGACGTCATGGCAACAGTTCGCATTCCCACCACCATGCGCCCCCTGTCGGGTGGAGCATCAACACTGCAAATTGAGGGCGCCACACTTGGCGACGTTTTGCGCAATCTTGAAGCAGCACACCCTGGTTTTGGTGAGCGTTTGTTCGATGAAACAGGTGCTTTGCGTAAGTTTGTGAACGTTTTTGTGTCAGACGACGACGTGCGCTACCTAGAGGGTCTCGATACTCCAGTTCCAGCTACGGAAACGGTTTCCATCATTCCTGCCGTTGCCGGCGGGGCTCACTAACTCCTCAGTTGCTCTTTTACCACCAGCGTTGGTGGGTTAGCACTCTCGGCGGTAGAGTGCTAGAACTCGAATATCCCGAGTGCGAACCCCACCTAATGGAGGAATCCAATGGCAAAGTTGATTGCTTTTGATGAAGAGGCCCGTCGCGGTCTTGAAGCTGGTATGAACAAGTTGGCCGATGCT
>CAIOHI010000082.1 GCA_903858075.1 uncultured Actinomycetes bacterium | reverse complement strand
GCATAGAGCGCTAGAGACCCTCTGTTGCACACACCACCGCGTGACGTGGGTTGCGCCCAGTAGCAAAAGCGTTGGGCTGATCATTTGGGGCGATGGCAACTCGAGGCATTGGCATTCCGGCGCGGTCGGCAAGATCTTTCACCATTCCGAAAAAGAGGGGGGCGTCTTCTTCGGTCACGATGCGAGCTTTGGCACTTTTCAGGGCAAGTTTGTCGCTGAACCAGTACGAGCCGCCCACCATGACAAAGGCAATGAGAAGACCAAAGGTCAGTGAACTGGAACTTCCTCCGCCCAAGACACCTGCAATGGTGACAATGAGGCCACCGAGCCCAGCCAGCAGAACAGAGGTTTTGATGGTGTTCTTAAAAATGAGCATTACCTTTCGACGGGTGTTAGCGAGCTAACACAACTACTTCGTCGAAAGTCTCTCCCGCCCAAATTGGGCGACCGTGCCGGGCACAAGTGATTGCTCACTTCTGCCGTGGTGACGACAACGGTACTTATGGGATACTCCCCTTCGTTTTCTATCCTAGACGCTTCCATGCGAAACACCAAGACATGGCATGATGAGTTCATGAAAATTTCTGCAGCTGTATTACCAAGCCACGACGGGGCATTTGAGGTGCGTGAGTTAGAAATATCTGACCCGCGACCAGGGGAGGTACTCGTACGGGTAGTGGGCGCTGGAATGTGCCACACCGACCTATTGGCTCGCACACCTGGAGCGCCATTTCCTCTTCCCGTTGTATTGGGTCATGAAGGTTCAGGCATCGTGGAAGCGGTAGGCGCAGGAGTGACCTCTGTTGTACCTGGCGACAAAGTGGTGATGTCTTATGCGAGTTGCGGGAAATGCACGAACTGCTCTACTGGCTTCCCTCAATATTGCGATCTTTTCTACCCATTGAATTTCATGGGAACACGCATGGATGGTTCTACTCCACTCACTTCGCCTGATGGCACCAACATGGCATGTTGCTGGTTTGGGCAATCAAGTTTTGCTAACTACGCAATGGCAAGTGAGCGCAACGTAGTGAAAGTAACTGCAGACGATGTGAAGTTGGAACTACTTGGCCCATTGGGCTGTGGTTTTCAAACTGGCGCAGGCGCAGTCATCAATTCGTTGAAAGTACGTGCAGGAACTTCAATTGCACTTTATGGCGCAGGTGCGGTGGGTTTAGCGGCAGTGATGGCAGCAAAAATTGCTGGCTGCAGCATCATCATTGCAGTTGACTTGCATGATTCTCGGTTGGCTCTTGCCCATGAACTTGGTGCAACTCATACGTTGAATGCGAAATCGACAGCAAATATTGTCGAGTCGGTGCAGCAAATTACTGCTGGTGGAGCTCAGTATGCATTCGACACCACGGGTGTGCAATCGGTTGTGCGGGGTGCTGTCGATGCTTTGCGCCCAACGGGTGTCTGCTGCTTAGTGGGTGCGGGTCTCGCCGAATTCACTCTTGAAGGAAGCGGTTTTCTCTTCGGAAAAACGGTGATGGGAGTCATTGAAGGTGATGCGTTCCCTGGTGAATTCATTCCAAAGATGAT
>CAIOHI010000081.1 GCA_903858075.1 uncultured Actinomycetes bacterium | reverse complement strand
TCAAGTCGAGTTGTTCAAGAAGTTCGCGTCGCACCATTTCTGGAATAAACATTCCAGTTGGCACCACTACATCGAATCCGCTCTTGCCATTTGCTGCCGTGAGCTTGGCAATGAGGTCTTCAGTAGAGTTGAAAATGGCAACTGTTGTGTCACCCCATGCTGACAACAACTCTGGGTCTGTGTAGTCGGCCCAGCTGTAGAGGTTCAAACGTCGCTCAACCAACGTTGAAGCAGTTGGCCCTGCGTCGCCGTAATAGTTGTAGACCTTGTCGCCGCAACTTGCGAGCGCAGCAGCTGCTGCCGTTGCCCCAATTGCACCAAGAAATTTGCGGCGAGACATCGCTGCTTGGAGTCGCTCGGTAATGCCTTCAGCTACCGATTCGTGGGCAAGGATTCTGACGGGTTCGCGATCTTTTGACATACCAAAATACTAGTTCAGTCAGACGCGTGGCTCGGCAAATGTCGTAGCCTCTCCATGTGCGGAACCGAGGTTTTCTTACCAAAAGAATGCTCCGTATTTCCTGCTTAGTTCCCGCTCTCATGTCCTGTGGAAATACCTCTTCCCAGGAACCAGCATTCACCACGGCGAGCCCCACCACTGCAGTCACCAATTCGCCCCCAGAATGGAAAAAATGTGGCGAAATTGAGTGCACCACCATCTCCGTTCCCCTTGACTACGCCAGCCCTGAACTCGGATCTTTCACTCTTCCCCTCACCCGGCTTCGCGCCCTCGACGACGACCAACGCCAAGGTGTACTTCTAGTAAACCCAGGCGGCCCTGGAGCCCCCGGCACTTCGCTTGCCCAAAACGCGGCCTACTACTTCAGCAAAGATCTCATGACCCATTTCGACATCGTTGGCTGGGACCCACGTGGGACGGGAGTCTCGACCCCCACTTTTGATTGCGGCGACTCTTACAACGACTTCTTTGCCAACGAACGCACTGCGGCTTCAACGCAAAATTTTGTTGATGCGTGCGCCGCAAAGAACCCAAAGATTATTTCTTACATGTCAACTGCCGCATCGGCTCGCGACATGAACGCCATCCGCCTCGCGCTCGGCGAAAAGAAAATCTCTTACTTTGGTTTTTCATACGGCAGTACCTTGGGCGCAACTTGGGCAACGCTTTTCCCCGACACCGTTCAAGGTGCCGTTTTTGATGCTGCGGCCGCACCGAATTCAACAGGTGCTGAGCGCAGGCTCGCACAAGCCGAAGGCTTCGAGAAACAACTCTCTGCATTTCTTGCCCAGTGCTCTCAAAAAACATCATGTGCATTTCACAACAATGGCAAAGCCGAGCAAGCATTCGATGATCTTCTGAAGACTGAAGCCACCGTCAATGAAACTGTTCTCCTCACTGCAACCGCTTCTTCTCTCTACGACGACAGCGCTTGGGACGACCTCGCCAAAGCACTCAAGAGTGCCCAAGATGGCGATGGGCAACTCGTGGTCGACCTATACAACTCTTACTACTACCAAGATGCTGGCTATGAAGACAGCCGCAACGTTTCTGAAGCTTCTATCGCCACTATTTGCGACGATGAAACCAAACGCTTGTCGCCAGTAGAAGTTGATGCACAACTCGTTTCCTTCACGCGCATCGCTCCGCGATTCGGAAACTTCTTTGGTCGCGACTACACCTGTTCATTGTGGCCAACTCAAAAATCTTCGCAGGAGCAACTGAAAATCTCATCCACTGCCCCCATTGTTGTCATCGGCTCAACCAATGACCCCGTTACCCCCCTTGCTTCATCTCAAAGTATGAGTGCCACACTAGAGAATTCTCGTTTCATTAGCGTTAACTCATCGCGTCATACGAGTTACTTGAAAAACGATTGCGCAACTCAACTTGTAGATGCATTCCTCATCAAAGAAACTTTGCCCTCAGCAAAATCACTCTGCTGACAATTAGCGGACGTACATTTCAAAGGCCATTGAACGGTTGAGACCATTCGATTCGGTACAGCAGAATGAACCGTCACCTGCAGAGTAATTTCCCCAATTGAGTCCTAGGCCACCCGTTGCATCATCCGAGCCCTTGTACCCGTTCGGGAACAAGCCTCCACCATTTTCGTTCCAACCAAAGCCCCAACGAGCTTTGTAGTTGTCGTCCCAGTTGAAACCATAGAAACGAATGTCGCGCTGGCGGGTCCACACCCGCGTGTCGAAGCCTGAGTACAAGTAGGCGTCACTGATGAACTGCTCGGATGCGCCACTGAAAACAGCTAGCGGAGTCTTTGGCCCATTCGGAATGACTTGCTTCCATGTCCAACCATAAGTGTGGCCGGTAATGCTGCCTCCGTTAATACCTGCATCTGGGAACACAGCCAGCATGCTGGTTGCCGACATGTAGTTGAATGTGTCGAACTTGGCGTTCGTTGCGTCGGCAGTCACATTGGCTGCATTGCCCACATTCAAGTTATTCGATGTGGTCCAGTAATTCGAGCTGTAATAGAACGTCTGGCTATTGCGCGGCGCTTTCATTGCCATAGTCCAACCGCCACCGTCCATTGCTGAATCCATGAGGCAATAGACCTGAGTATTCACCACAGATCCACCCAAACTGAGAGCAATGGTATATACGCCGTTTGTGTTGGTACCCGTTGAGTTCTTAATGTCGAGGCACGAGCGCTTGATTTCGAATGAACGGATGGGTCGTACTTGGAAGGCTTGGGCTTTCACATGACCCGACATGCCGCCATCAGGGAAGCGAAGACGTTTTGCAAATCCACCATTTTCCTCGGATGACGACCAGTAATCAGCCCAGTCCCTGCCCAATGCAAAGCCGCCAATAGTTGTACGTGCAGCGAGCATCGCTGTGAGTTCGTCGAGCGACGGCAAGTACCAGTCGCCATAACCGTTGTTCGTATAGTCAGCAGCACTTTGACCTGCTCCCGATGTGCATGCTGTATCCATGGCAACTGTGTTTGCTTCACCTGTGCCAATTGCATATCCATTTGCTCCAGCAATGGACGTGGTGTCGTCATTGCACCAAGCCATGCTCGATGAAAGATCTGCTGCTGCAGCCTCAAAGAACTTGCCAGTGGTGTTGCCCGTTGAGGAAGGCAGCAAGAAGATCTTCCCGCCACCAGGGCCAACGTCGCCAATACGGCATTCGCCGCCATCGGCACATAGTGCGCCAATGCTTAAGGCAACAGTGAGGCTTGCACCATTCCAGAAACCGCTCGCCGCAAGTGTTGCAGTGATTGTTGTTGTACCAGCTCCGACAATCGTGACAAGGCCAGAGGTGGAGTTGATTGTTGCGGCCGAAGTGTTGCTGCTGCTGTACGTCACAGCGCCAGGGCTATTTGATGACGTTGGAGCGGTCACAGTGAACGGCGCATCGTCGGCACGGTATCCGGAACCTGGCAATGCCAACCCGCTGAACTGTGGTGTGCCGTTGCTGACGCTGATGGTATTCGTCACAGCAACTGGCGCCTTGAAAACACCCCACGCGGTTTGTGTTGC
>CAIOHI010000080.1 GCA_903858075.1 uncultured Actinomycetes bacterium | reverse complement strand
TCGGTGAGTTGATTGCGAATGAGATCGCCGAACTCGGCTCTGTTCGGCACACTCGCTGCAAGCCGTACTTGTCCGCCTGCAGCATCTTCTTTTTCAAGAACGGTAACGCGGTGCCCATTGCGCGCAGCAGCAATTGCCGCTTGCAAACCAGCTGGTCCTGCACCAACCACCAATACATTTGTAGGGGTTGGTGAAAGCTTCACATGTTGTGTTGCTTTCCATTCAGCCTCGCGACCTGTTTGGGGGTTTTCAATGCAACCAAGCCAACGGTTCAGACCCATGCGCCCCACGCATTCCTGATTGCAACTTAAGCACAAGCGAATATCGTCGGTTGCCCCAGCACGAGCTTTTGCTGCAAAGTCGGGGTCGGCTATTTGCCCTCGCACAACTCCTACAAGATCGCAGTGTCCGTCGGCCAATGCGCGTTCTGCTTGTTGTGGATCTTTAAAGCGACCAACTCCTACGACGGGAAGGTCTACTGCTTTGCGAATGGCTGAAGGAATAAATGTTGCGTATCCGGGTGGAATATGCATTGACGCTTCAATCATGAACAAGCTTGCAGTAGCAACACCAATTGAGGTGTTGATGTAGTCAACATTGCCTGCTGCTTCTACAAGTTTGGCAACTTCAATTGCTTCGTCGATGGTGGTTCCACCTTCAATGAATTCGTCTCCGCATAAGCGAACGCCTAATGCAAGGTCGTTGCCAATTGCTTTACGTACCGCAGTTGAAATATCGAGTAGTAAACGGGCACGGTTCGCGAGTGATCCGCCGTACTGGTCGGTGCGTTTGTTTGTTGCTGGCGAGAGAAAGCCGCGGACAATAGAAGAGTGGCTGCACTGCAGTTCGATGCCATCGAATCCGCCTTCTGCACAATTTTCAGCAACAGTGACGTACCCAGCAATAATGTCGTCAATGTCGCTTTGAGTAACGGCTTTAGGTACTTCACGAAAGAGAGGGTCGGCGACCGCACTCGGTGCCCACACGGGAAGTCGGCTGTACATGCTGCTTGCTTGCCCGCCGTTGTGGTTGATTTGCGCGAAAATGGGCGTGCGATGTTGATGCACAGCCGACGTGATGTTGCGATAGCCAGGAATAACATCGCGATGAAAACCGTGAATAAGTTTCTCGTATGGCCAGTCGGTGGGGTGTGTTGAGTGCTCTTCGGTAATGATGAGCCCAGCTCCACCCGCCGCACGCGCTGCATAGTAAGCACTGTGCTGTTCTGTGGGCTTCCCGTTGCGCGCGTAGTTCGTGAGGTGAGCACTAAAGACAATGCGATTACGAGTGGTGACAGGCCCCAGTTGGAGCGGGGTCCACAAGTACTTATAAGTCACAAAGACAGAGGTTAGGTGGGTTTTGAGGGAAGTGATGGCTCGAGACCAGAACGAAGACGCCGAAGATTAGGAATATGTCGAATGACTACCAAAACCCCGATGCCGATAGTTGCCCCGACCTCCCAGCCGGGTTTTCCCGTGAGCGCGATGCACACAGGTAAGAGCACGGTGATGATGAGCGAGGAAACGGAAGCTTTTTTCGTGGTTTTACTGAGCACTGCCCATAAAAAGAGAAGGCCGAGGCTGATGAACGGGTGCACGACAAGCATGGCGCCCGATGCCGTGGCCACCCCTTTACCACCTGCAAAACGACGGGTGATGGGGTAAACGTGGCCCACAACCGCTGCAGCTGCACACCAAAATGCGGCAGCATTTCCAAAAACTGCCAAACCAAGTGCAGTAGCGGCGGCACCTTTTAATGCATCGAGGCCGTATACGTACGCGCCTTTTTTCATTCCTAATGCGCGGGCAACATTTGATGCCCCTGGGTTACCTGAACCAACAGCGGTGATGTCGACGCCATTTGCTTTGGCCACCATAATGGCGCTCGGGAATGTGCCGATGAAGTACCCGGCAGTTGCAAGAAGAACGACGAGAAAGTAATGCACAGTTACAGCATAAACACTGCACGCCGTGCTTCGAGGACAGCCTCAAGAACAGTGCGTGGTGCAACAGCATCGCCAACCAGATGAAACTGAGTTGAGATGTGCTCGGTGGGAAGACGAAAGCCGCAATCGATGAATGCCGCTGCTTCGTAGATGGTGGTCTCGCCCGAATAGCGATCTTGTACTTCAACGCTTACGCCTTCACCCGACCTTGCAACCGAGCGCACGAGCGCGCGTTTCACCACGCGTGCACCTTGTTGCGCCAAGCGAACATTTGCGGGGGCCAGATCACCTGAGCGCGATAGCTCGTTTCCGGCAATGTTGTCTTGAGTCACGAGAATTGCGCGCGGGCCAAGCCATTGCGCAAGGGCAATGGCAATGGGGCCGCCAATAGGGTCGTGCAAAATAATGTCGCCATTTTCAGGAAGTGCAGAGGAACCATTCATCACTTCAACAACGTCAATTGCTGCTGTGTGGTCGGATAGCGAATAGGTAGGTACGCCTATGCGCGAGCCGGTGCACTGCAGAACAACCTCGGCCCCAAGGTCTTGGGTGCCATCGACATGGGCATCAAAGTGGAACTTCACGTTTAGCGACAAACATTGTTCGTATAGCCAGTGCACAAATGCGCCACCTGGGCCTGCGAAAGCAGCAATGCCCCCGGCGTTGCTGCTTTGTTCGTACACCTCTACCGAGTGACCGCGACGAGCTGCCGTGTGCGCGGCTTCTAAACCTGCGGGCCCTGCGCCGATGACAGCAACTTTTTTCGATGCGACCTGTGTGTACCAGTTGGGGTCGGTGCTCTCGTGGCCAGATGTGGGTTCAACAACACAGGTAACAATGGGGTTGCGTGCATCGCGCACTTGGCATGTTTGGTTACAACGAATGCATGGGCGAATTTTTTCATCATCGCCACTGAGCATTTTGTTCACTAGGTCGGGGTCGGCAATTTGTGCCCGGGTCATTTCAACACCAGCACACACGCCTTGCTCTACAGCCTGAATTGCCATGTGTGGTTGCACTATTGAACCTTGCAAGAACACAGGAATGTTGAGCACTGCCTGAATGCGTTGAGTGATTTCGGTATTGAACCCTTCTGGTTCATGAAAATCGGGGCGAGTTTTTTCTACAGAGAAAATGGAACCACGAACAACAACGAGGTAGTCGAGCCCGCATGCTGCAAGTTGAGGAGCAAGTTCTACTGCCATGTCTGGCGTCATGCCGGCCCACGGTGCCAGTTCATCGCATGAGAGTCGCAGCCCAATGACGGCGATACCAATTTCTTCACGTATTTTTTCAATAATTGTTCGTGCGAACAAAGTTTTGTCTTGACCCCAGGCGTCATCGCGATGATTAGTGAGGCCAGAAAGAAACTGTCGCACCAAACTGTGCTGACCAGCATTAATTTCGACACCATCGCACCCAGAGGAAATAGCAACACGCGCAGCGTGAACAAAGCCCTCAATGACTTCATCAATGTCGGCTTGTTCCATCCATTTTGGTACTTCGCGCGAGTTCACTTCAGGTACTCGGCTTGGTGCCCACAAAGGCTGCTGATTGTATGCAGACGAACCTTGCCCACCGGAGTGATCGAGAGATGCAATGACTAAACATTTTTCTTTATGCAACTCTTGAGAAATTTTGTTCAGTGATTCTGCGCATTGCGATGCAAGTGGTGCACGCTCGTAGGGCCAGTCGCTGTGGTGCACACTCATGCCTTCAAGCACAATCACACCGCATCCACCTTGTGCGCGCCGCGCGTAGTAGGCAATGTGCTCATCGCTAAAAGTTCGTTCGTCAGTACCGAGGTTGGTGACGTGTGGGCCAAACATCACTCCATTTGGCGCTTGGCACTTGCCAAGGTCAACTGGCTGCAATAACCCCATGAAAAATAATTTACGACACCACGCTCATCGCGCTGCGAGCAGGCTTTGAGTGGTCTTTGCTGGGCTTTGGGGTAATGGAAACAGGGCTTGCTTGGCGTTCCGCAAGAAGAGATTCTCCATGCCCTATGACGCACTCGGGGTCTGGACCATCGAGTGGTAACCCAGTAAAAAACTTTGCAGCCATGCAGCCGCCTTGGCACGAGTCGTAGTTGCCACATGAAGCACAGGCACCAGCCGATTCTGGTTCGCGTAAGGAGGTGAACAGTTCGCTGTCGCGCCAGACAGAAGTGAAACCACCAGTGTCGTGAACATTTCCTGCTTTGAATTGATCGTGCAAAACAAATGGGCAGGCGTACACATCGCCAATGGGGTCAATGAGGCACACCACGCGCCCTGCGCCACACATGTTGAGGCCAGGTAGAGCTTCGCCTAATGCATTGAGGTGGAAAAATGAATCGCCAGTAAGAACGTTTTCGCCGTGTGCAAGAAGCCAGTTATAGATCTGCACTTGTTGTTCGTTCGTTGGGTGCAAGTCATTCCACGAATCGACTCCACGACCAGAAGGACGCAGCCGCGTAATGCGCAACTGTGCACCGTAAGAATCGGCGAGAGCTTTGAACTCATCTAGTTGGTCAACATTGTGCCGTGTAACCACAACGGAAATTTTGAAAGGACCAAAATTAGCCGCCTTTAAATTGTCCATGGCGCGACGAGCAATGTTGTACGAGCCTTCCCCGCGAACCGGGTCGTTTGTGATGGCATCAACACCGTCGAGGCTAATTTGAATATCTAAGTAATCCATTGCAGCGAGGCGCTGTGCATTTTTCTCATCAATGAAAGCGCCATTGGTAGAAAACTTCACTCCGATGTCATTAGCAATGGAGTATTCAATGATGTCGAAAAAGTCGCGGCGTATCATTGGCTCGCCGCCGCCAATGTTGATGTAGAACACTTGCAGGTCGCGGAGTTCGTCGAGTACTGCAAAAGCTTGTTGTGTGGAGAGTTCGCGATCGTCGCGTTGACCACTGCTTGACAAACAATGAACGCATTGCAAGTTGCACGCGTAGGTGAGTTCCCACGTGAGGCATATAGGGGCGTCGAGGCCGCGCTTCAATTGTGTAACGAGTTGGCTAGCAGACACGAAGAATTTCCGATTTCGTCAGTTGGTTAAGTGCTTGTAAAAAAGACGCATCGCGCTCGGTGGCAATTCCACATGCGCGCAAGGTGTGGCCAACGCTCGGATGATCGCCAAGCTCGCGCACAACGCGAACCACGTCGGGGTGCTTTAAAAAAACCAGGCGACGGTTGCCGTAGTGGTAGGCAAGGGCGCCAAAGGGTTCAGGGCGCAAGGCAACTTGAGGGTGCAGTGCGCATGCTGAACTGAGAGTGAGGGTCACGAGCGGCTCAGTACACGCCGCACATGCCGTCGATGGAGATCTCCTCGACGAGCAAGTCTTCTAAAACAAGCACTTCGGCAGCAGTTTCAAGGTTTTCTTGGCTGGCTGTTTCTACGGTGGCAACGGCAACTGGTGACATGCCCAAATCGTACCGTGTGACAGCGGTCCGATGCTTGGGCTAGCGTCTCATTTATTGACGTGGCCCGTAGGGGCAAAATATCGAGGGGAAAATCGTGAAGACTAAAGCTGCAATTTTGTGGGAATTAAACACACCGTGGTCCGTCGAGGAAATTGAGCTCGATGCCCCAAAGGCCGGAGAAGTTTTAGTAAAAATCGCCGCCTCAGGAATGTGCCATAGCGACGAGCACGTGGTCACGGGTGACCTTCCCTTCGCGATGCCCATCATCGGTGGCCATGAAGGCGCCGGCGTGGTTGAAGCAGTGGGCCCAGGGGTCAGCTGGCTTGCACCTGGTGACCATGTGGTTTTTGGGTTTATTCCCTCGTGTGGCCGTTGCCCAAGTTGTAGCACGGGGCACTCGAACTTGTGCGACATGGGTGCCTTACTGGGTACCGGCAAGCAAATTTCTGATGGAACCTCGCGTCACCATGCACAAGGCCAAGATATTTCCACAATGTGTTTGCTCGGAACTTTTGCGCATCACACAGTGGTCAATGAAGCATCTTGCATCAAAATTGAAAAAGACATTCCACTCGAAAAAGCTTGCTTGCTCGGTTGTGGCGTAGTAACAGGTTGGGGCAGCAGTGTGTATGCCGCTGAAGTATCGCCTGGCGACACTGTGGTTGTTGTGGGTATTGGCGGCATTGGTGCAAACGCTGTACAAGGCGCAAAACTTGCTGGTGCAAAGCACGTTATTGCTATTGACCCCATTGAGTTCAAGCGCGAAAAGGCAATGCAATTTGGTGCAACGCACACTGCAGCGTCAATGGCAGAAGCACTTCCACTTGTGCAGCAAATTTCTTGGGGCACCATGGCAAACAAGGTCATCATGACCATGGGCGTCGGTAGCGGTGCAGTTATTGGAGAAGCACTTGCACTTACTGCAAAGCGTGGACGCGTGGTTGTTACCAACATTCACCCGGCAATGGAGTACAGCGCAAGCATGAGCCTGCTCGATCTCACATTGATGGAAAAGCAAGTTGTGGGTTCGCTCTTTGGCTCGGGTAACCCTCGTGCCGATATTCCAAAACTCATTAGCTTGTATCGCGAAGGTCAACTCGACCTCGACAGCCTCATTTCCAAGACCTACCCACTTGAGGGTGTGAATGACGGTTACGACGACATGCGCGCCGGAAAAAATATCCGCGGCGTACTCGTTTATAGCTGAAATGGTTTTGCCGAAAAATATTCTGAACGCAGTTCATGAACAAGTAGTTGGCCGCCATCGTGAGATAGAACTCACGTTGGCGGCCCTTACTGCTCGGCGCCACATCGTTCTTGAAGGCCCACCCGGTACGGGTAAATCAACACTTTTGCGAGCAATTGCGCAGGCAATGAACGTGGGGTTTGTTTTTGTTGAAGGAAATGCTGAACTCACACCAGCGCGTTTGGCGGGAACATTCGACCCTGCGCGAGTGCTGAACGATGGCTACAAAGCCGATGCATTTCTCGATGGTCCACTTGTAGAGGCAATGCGAGCAGGGTCGCTTCTGTATATCGAAGAAATCAACCGCATTCCTGAAGAAACTCTCAACGTGCTCATCACCGTCATGAGCGAAGGTGAAATTACTATTCCGCGATTGGGCAGAATTCTCGCTGCGCCAGGGTTTCAAATGATTGCAGCAATGAACCCATTCGACTCCGTTGGCACGGCACGAATTTCAAGTGCTGTCTATGACCGCATGTGTCGCATTGCGGTCGCGTATCAAAGCGCAGAAGATGAAACCGACATTGTGCATCGTGCTTCACCCACCTCAAACAAGCACTGGTGCTCACAAGTTGTCAACGTGGTGCGTCAGACGCGCGAACACAGCGATTTGCGCGTGGGCTCATCTGTGCGTGGGGCTATTGACACTGCACTTGTTGCGCAGTCACTTGGTGAACTGCGTGGGAAAGATGCGCAAGATGCACTAGTGGGTCTCGATGCTGCTCTCACATCATTAAGCGGACGTGTGAAACTTCGTGAAGGTGTGGCGCGCAGTGTGGAAGAAGTGATTGCCGAAATATGGAACTCGGTGTTTGCGCTGCCACCAGAAACTGGTGACGTGGGAAAAGTGACCGCCCCGACTGGGGCAACGAACTCCCACTTGTAAAAGAGGGCGCCGCTGCCCAAGCTGCTGAGGCCGAGTCTGCTAAAAAAACAAAATCACGTAGCGAGTTGCAGCGCCACAATCATTTCGAAGAGGTGTCTCCCGAGGTGGGGGAACTTAATGAATCGGCAATTGCTGAAGGCATGCAAAGCGACCCCGATGCAACGATGGCACTGCTCGCCGATCTCACCGCAGCAACTGATCCAAAATTGCGCGAGTTAGCAAAGAAGCTTGCCGGAAGACTGATGCTCGACGTTGCGCAAAGAACGCCGTTACGACGCCGGGGTCTCGGCAAACTTGTTACTGCAAAATATCGCGACGGTGGTGACATTGATCTTGATGCAAGCACCGATGCATTTGGCGGCATGCAAAATGCCCGCGAGATAAACATTGAAGAACTACGCGTGCGCACCTGGGAAAAACGAGATACTGCTCTGTGTCTTTTGGTAGACCGCAGTGGGTCTATGGGAGGTGCGCCTTTGGCAACATCTGCAGTTGCAGCAGCTGCAATTGCTACTCGTGAACCCACCGATTACAGCGTTTTAGCTTTCAGTCGAGACGTTGTGGTGGCGAAGTCACAAGACTCATATAAACCCGGCAATGAAGTAGTGAATAGCGTTCTCACATTGCGTGGTTTTGGTACGACCGATATTGCCCAGGCTTTAGAGGCTGCCCAAATGCAGCTTTCTCGTTCGCGTGCAGCACGAAAGATTGTGGTGCTACTTTCAGATTGCCGTTCCAATGAACCCGGCGATATTGATGCTGTGGCTCGGGCTATTGACGAACTTGTTGTTATTGCCCCAGCCGATGACGATGCTGAAGCCAGAGCCTTTGCGCTTCGGGTAGGAGCACGTGTTGCTTCGGTAACGGGGCCAACTGGTATCCCCGCAGCATTAGCTCAGGTGCTTGATAGCTAACGGCAGTTGGGGTCGTTCGGCGGTGTGATGCTGAAGCGTTGCTGAGCAATTTCCTGGTTCAATAACGTTGTTGTCGTTGTTGTTGTAGTGACGGCAACACGCGGAGAAGCTTGTGCCGACATTTTGCTCACAGATTTTTCGGGAACAGTTGAGCTGGTCGTGGTGGGGGCAAAGAGAGTGGTTGTTGGTAGCACTTTTGTTCCGACGCTGGTTTCAGTAGCGATGGTCTGGCTAGTTACTTCGGTAATTTCTGAAGCACCTTGAAAGATAGACAATATTTGCAACATCGCGTCACTCTTTAAGTTGGGTTCAATAACCGACTGCCCACCAATCGCTTTGCCTATGCCTTCAACGGTGTAGGTATGAACGTTGTCTTCAGTGACATTGCGCATGGCGCGGGCAAGTTCCAACAAGCTAATGGGTGAGAGTTGGTCGTCGGTAATGAGGTTCTTCAACCCGGCGCTCAATAACTGATTGGCAACGGAAGGGTTTCCGATTCCTTTGTCGAGTGCAGAACGCAAAATGCGACGAATGAAGTCTTGCTGGCGTGCAATGCGGCCCCAGTCGCTGCTCGGGTCTTGCACCCATTTATTCTTTTTGCTGTCGAAGTAGTAGTACTTACGTGAACGCACATATTGCAATGCGCGATCGCCGTTAAGTTTTGCGCACCCAGCGCTTTTTACTAAAAAGCCAGAAGCCCGGTCGCGGGTGGGGTACTCAAAAGGAATACGTACACCACCTACTGCATCGACAATTGACTTAAATGCACAGAAGTCGATGCTGACGTAGTGGTCGACATCTATATCGAAATTAGAACGAATGGTATCGATGAGACGGTTGGGGTCTTTCGGGCGGTACGCAGTGTTGATGCGGTTGCGGTGATCGCTGTTAGCAATTTTTACGTACAGGTCACGTGGAAAGGACAGCACTGCGGCTTGGTTATTTTTTGGATCAACGCGAATGAGCATGATGCTGTCGGTGAGGCCTGCATAGTTCGACCTGTTCTTGAGTTCATCGGCCGACGATGAGTTTGGATTAGCACAGGCATTGTTGTCGCGGCCAGTAATGAGAAAGTTCTTGACCGACAAGTCACCTTCAGGAAGGTTGTTCAGGTCGCTACCGGAATCGGTTTTGTTGTCTTGTTGATTACTGGAAATAGTGACCAATTTGCGATTCGATAACTGTTGGTTGGCGTAAACCAATGCACCACCGCCAGCAATGCAACCGAGCGCAACGGCAAGGTTCAAACCAAAGACAAACCGCTGTGGCCACGAATGGTGGAACCTCTTGGGCCGGGTAGGTTTTGTGCGCGCCATCTTGGTTGAACGCTATCGCTTTTAAGGTTTATGCCAAGGTGACAGATGTAATGATTTCCCCATCGGCAGAGCGCAATTCGCTCTGCAAGACGGATCCGGCGTAGGTGAGGTCGCCAAATGTTGTGGTGATGGCCGTGAGGGCTTCACTTGGTGCAGTAATCACAATGCTCGCCACTTCTGCTCGCTGAGAAACTTTTGCTTCAGTTTTTGCCCGGCGAATGGTGCCCAACACTTCACAAACAGAGTTGAGTTGCAACTCGTGGTTACCTGTAGGTGAGCAACCTGCGATGCAGTCATCACTTGTTGGCCAACTGGCAATATGGACAGATGAGTCGTTCCACCAACGCCACACTTCTTCTGATACGAAAGGAATGAGTGGAGCAAAGAGTCGTTGCATGACCGACAAAGCACGGCGCAATGCTGCGCGTGCCGATGCAGTGAGTTCCACCGGCATGGTGTCGAGACCATATGCACGTTGTTTCACTAGCTCCACGTAGTCATCGCAGAACCACCAGAAAAAAGCCTCTGTGCGCTCAAGTGAACGGGCGTAGTCGAAGTGTGTAAATGCGTTTGTGCATTCTTCAACAACGGCCGACAACCGCTGCAACATTGCAATGTCAATCATTTCTGTTGGCACGGCTGTTGCATCTACATCGCCGAAGCTGAGCACAAACTTTGTGGCGTTCAGCAACTTGGTGCCCAACTTGCGGCCCACCTTCATTTGCTCTTCGCTAAAAGCAGTGTCTACACCTGGCCGAGCACATGCTGCCCAATAACGCACAGCATCGCTGCCGTATTGGTCGAAGAGGTCGATGGGGGTAACAACGTTGCCTTTTGACTTCGACATTTTCTTGCGGTCGGGGTCGAGAATCCAACCCGACAGAGCCGCGTTTTTCCATGGCGCAACACCGTGTTCAAAGTGTGAGCGCACCATGGTAGAGAACAACCACGTGCGAATAATTTCGTGCGCTTGCGGACGAACGTCCATGGGAAACATGTGGCTAAACATTTCCGGGTCGTCTATCCAATGGCCAGCAATTTGCGGCGAGAGTGAGCTCGTCGCCCAGGTATCCATTACGTCGGGGTCACCAACAAAGCCGTTCGCTTGTCCGCGTTGTGACTCGCTGAAACCAGCAGGTAGGTCGGTGCTCGGGTCAATGGGAAGCTGTTCGTTGGTAGGAACAAGTGGCGCGTCGTAATTTGTGGTTCCATCGGCGTTCAGTGAATACCAGAGTGGAACGGGAACACCGAAATAGCGCTGGCGGCTAATGAGCCAGTCGCCATTTAAGCCCTCTACCCAGTTCTCATAGCGATGACGCATGTGATCGGGATGCCAGGTGAGTTCGTGGCCGCGTTCAACAAACCGAGTGCGTAGGTCGGCTTCGCGACCACCATTGCGGATGTACCACTGGCGACTCGTCACAATTTCAAGCGGGCGTTCACCTTTTTCGAAAAATTTCACAGGGTGCATAATGGCGCGTGGTTCGCCGAGCATTTCCTCACTTGTGCGCAACATCTCAACAATAAGAGTTTGAGCTTGCTTAATAGATTTTCCTGCAAGTTGTGCATACGTCTCTACGCCACGAGCAGAAGTGATGACCTCAGGTGCGTCGGCCACAATGCGACCATTGCGACCAATGACAGCGCGAGTGGGCAATTGCAGTTCACGCCACCAAATAACGTCGGTGACGTCGCCAAAGGTACAGATCATGGCAATGCCTGTGCCTTTTTCTATCTGTGCAAGTGGGTGAGCAAGTATGGGCACTTCAACGTCGAAGAGTGGTGTGCGAACGGTGGTTCCAAACAGCGGTTGGTAACGCTCGTCGTCGGGGTGGGCTACAAGTGCAACACATGCAGGCAACAATTCGGGTCGCGTGGTGTCAATAAGAATGTCGGTTTTTCCATCAACCGTTGTGCCACTGGTGAGGTGAAACGCCAACGTGTGGTACGCGCCTGGGCGTTCACGATCTTCGAGTTCTGCTTGCGCAACTGCAGTATCGAAATCAACATCCCACAATGTTGGAGCTTCCTGCATGTACGCCTCACCGCGTTGCAAGTTGTTAAGAAATGCGCGTTGACTTGTTTTGCGGCTGCGTTCTTCAATGGTTGTGTAGAGCAGCGACCAGTCAACAGACAAACCAAGTCGACGGAAAAGTTCTTCAAAAACTTTCTCATCTTCGTGTGTGAGTATGTTGCACAGCTCAATGAAGTTCGGCCGTGAAATAGGAAGTGGCTTGTGATCTTTTGGCGGCTCACCTTGGAATGGTGGCGTGAAGTTTGCAACGTAAGGCACTGAAGCATCGCATGTGACGCCGTAATAATTTTGTACACGACGTTCGGTGGGCAAACCGTTGTCATCCCAACCCATGGGGTAGAAGACGGTCTTGCCACACATGCGCCAAAACCGTGCAATGGTGTCGGTGTGTGTATATGAAAAAACATGGCCCATGTGCAGCGAGCCACTCACCGTTGGAGGCGGGGTGTCGATGGCAAAAACCTCGCTGCGTGGCCGGGTGCGGTCGAATGTATATACGCCCTCGGAGCTCCATGCGCCAGACCAGCGGTCTTCGATGCCAGCCAGGCTCGGTTTCTCGGGAACAGATTGCTTCGCAAGAGGTGTAGACATAGGCACTTACCCTAGAGTCAAAGAGTGCTTTCTCTCTACGACACTGCCACTCAAGAGGTCCGACCCCTTGCAATGCGCCAGCCCGGGCACCT
>CAIOHI010000079.1 GCA_903858075.1 uncultured Actinomycetes bacterium | reverse complement strand
GTGGTGTATGCGTGGCCGAGGTGCGGCTGCGCATTGACGTAATAAATGGGGGTTGTCAGAGAAAATCGCGCCACAACATGAGGATACGAGCAATACGATGCTGACCGTGACTTTCCGCTTCGATACTGCAACGGCTGTGACGCCAATTGTGGAAAAAAATGGCTCCACAACGTTCTCGGCGGAAGTTTTTGACGGCTGGGACATTACGGGAAATGCCAACGGCGGCTATCTGCTCGCCATGATGGGCCGCGCAATGCAACAACATTCGGGTCGCCGAGACCCGTTCACGGTGACTGCTCATTATCTCGCGCCTGCACCGGCGGGCCCGTTGGAAATTGAAGTTGACACAGTAAAGACCGGGAAGCTTGTGACCACCATGAACGCAACGATGCGTCGTGGCGATCGCAATATCATGCGCGTTCTTGGGGCATGGGGTGAGATGGCAGCCGTTGAACCTCAAATTGTGACGGCGATACCGCCCGATTTACCCCCCTTTGAGGAATGCGCGAGTCGCGATAGTGACGGCGGAGATTTTGTCATTGGTCTTTTACAAAACGTCACTAACCGATTGCATCCAGACGACTCCACTTTCATTTCGGGTACGCCATCGGGTACTGCACAGATGCGGGGGTGGATTGAATTGGCCGATGGGCGTCCTATGGACACACTTGCATTGCTGCTTGCAGTCGATGCAATGCCACCTCCGTTATTCAACTTGCCATATGAAAAAGGCTGGGTGCCAACCCTGGAACTCACCGTGCACGTGCGCGCGGTGCCAGTGGGCAAAAGACTCGCATGTTCATTTCGTACAAAGGTTGTGCAAGGTGGGCTTCTTGAAGAAGACGGCGAGATTTGGGATGAGTCGGGAACACTTGTTGCCTTGAGCCGCCAAATGGCCCTTGCTCCACGTGTTGTTTAGTTATTGAGAACAGCAACAAGTTCTTTTGGTGTCTCCACAATTGCGGTGGCTCCAGCAGAACTAAGTTCTTCACGCGAGCCAAAACCCCACAGCACTCCGGCAGTACGAGTTCCTACTTCTACGCCAGCGTCAATGTCGTGATGACGATCGCCAATCATCCAGCATGAAGTGAGCGGTGGAAGTTCGCCATGCAGTTCGTTCATTTCACGAAGTGCGCGTTCCAGCAGTTGTGCTTTAGGAATTTCAGAATCATCGTGAGGCCCAACAATAATGTCGAAGTAGTGACGCACGCCGGTTGCTTGAATAGCAATGAGGGCTTGTGGTTCTGGTTTTGAAGTCACTATGGCTAGACGCCAGGAATTTTTAAGTTCAGTGAGCGCATCACCCATTCCGGGGTTGAGCGGCGTTTGAGGAAGGTAAGTAGCACCGTAGATAGCCCGGTATTCCTCAATGAACATCTGCATTTCTTCGGCGGGTACGCCACGCGGGGCAAAAACTATGGGGAATGAGACCGAAAGGGGAGGCCCAACAAAATGAGTGAGATCTACGCTTGTCAGTGGTTGCAAATGACGTGCTTCAAGAACGTGGTTCATTGATGCAAGGATTCCGGTTCCAGAATCGGCAACAGTTCCATCGAGGTCGAAAAAGAGTATTCCTTTTTTATTTGTCATTGGTGACTTCTTTGTTGTTCATTAGGAGTGCAAGTGCGTAGACCACTCGCTTTGGTGCATTGGTTTTTTTCACAACGGCATCGACCGCGTCGCGTGTAGATGCCCCCGCAGAGAATTCATGAATGAGGGCTTCTTTGATGAGGTCTTCGTCTGCTGGTAGCGGTGCTTCTGCTGCTGCTAAAACAACAACAAATTCACCCATTGCTTCAATGGTTGCAAAATGTTGTGCTGCTGCTCTTACCGAACCGCGCCACACTTCTTCGTGCATTTTGGTGAGCTCACGCGTGACGGCAATGCTTCGATCGGGGTGACATGCAATTGCGAGGTCGTTGAGTGTGCGAGAAATACGATGCGGTGCCTCGTAGAAAATGACGGTTCGCATTTCACTGGCTATATCGGCGAGGCGTTCTGCGCGGTCGCGGCCCGAACGGGGAAGGAAGCCCTCAAACACGAATCGTGTAGTGGGAATACCGCTAATGATCAGAGCCATAATGAGAGCTGCTGGCCCAGGTACTGCAGATACAGAAAGACCTGCTGCAATAACTGCTTGCACGACAAGGCTTCCTGGGTCGCTAATGCCAGGAGTGCCGGCGTCGGTGATGAGCGCAACTGTTTTCCCGCCGGTGATGGCTTCGATGATGCCGTCACAGGCATCGCGTTCAGTGTGGTCGTTGACCACGATGTACTTGGGGGAAGTGATGCCCATGTGTTTCACAAGGCGGCCCGAGTGGCGAGAATCTTCGCATGCAATGATGTCTGCTTGCTCGAGCGCTAATTTCATTCGTTCAGAGATGTCTCCCAAATTTCCAATGGGAGTTGCAACAAGGATGAGTTGTCCGCTCATTGTGCGACTCGCGAATCTTGCGCATATCGAAATTCAACGATGTCGCCTATTTGTAGGTTCCATCGTCGTGGTGCATCGGTATCGGCTTCAAGAACACAACACGCCTTTACAACGGGAAGTGGAAGTCGATTTCTTTTGAGTTCCTGAATTTTGACAACTTGACCACCCTGATTGATGTAGAGCACAGAAAGAGGAACTTTCATTCCGAAACTGTGAACCCATCGGCAGGGCTGAAGGAGAAGTGGTGTGCTCACATTGTCTGTGCCGCGAAGGCCAACGCGGCGTGCTCTGCGCGACTGCGCACAAGAGATGCTCGCTAACACCGTGTTGTCGCGCACGAGCCATCCGTTAGAAACAGCTTCTCGTGTGGAAGACGAATGGAGTGAGGGATTTTTTTTCATGAGACTGTTGCTTTCGTTGAGGATAGTCGCATGCGTGTTCAACCTGCCGATACCGTACAAAAAGTGAAAGTCCGAAAGTTGCTCGCCTGTGTAGTGGTTGCGGTCACCAGCATTGTGTGCATGGAGCGAGTTGTGGTGGCAAAACCCGTGGCTGGAGCTGCGTGTACCACCTTGGGAAGTTCGCTGAAGGCGAGCGGTTTAACCTGCACTACGTCACCACTCGATGCAACACAGCAATTGTGGCTGCCCACTTGGGGGGCCGATTGCACCAAGCGACTTCAGAAGTTTTGGAACATGCAGTGTGACTACATATATGCCACGCGGGCGCGTGAAGTGTCGAGTGTCTTGGAATGGGATGTGGTGAGCATTCCTCGTATTGGCAAAACACCAAAAGGGACGCCAGCAGAAATAGCTCAACAATTTGCGGTCGATGTGGGTGCGCTATGGAATTTGTCGAATGGCAAAAATTTTGTGACTGAAGGCAAGCCGTACATTGGTGGTTGTGACGGTTGGGCATGTTCGGGGTATCACCCGCGTATCTATGCCTTTGTGTGGAAAAAATATGCTCGCGCAAAAGTAACTGTGCGCGTAGCAGTGGCAAAAGGTGCATACATTGCTCAAAAGTTCACGCCAACAATTCCCAATTTTGCCACCTGCTACAACTTGAATATTCAAGGCCAGAGGTTCGGTGCATTGCTTGACTACGGTCAGTATCAACGCGGTGGCGAAGCATATGTAACCGCACCAGGAGTGTGTAAGTAGCGTTAGACGTTGAAGCGAATTTCCATGACGTCGCCGTCGATGACTTCGTATTCTTTTCCTTCAGAACGAACTTTGCCGAGGTCTTTAGCTTTATTCCACGAGCCAATTTCTAAAAGCTCATCCCAGGCAATGACTTCCGCGCGAATGAACCCGCGTTGAAGGTCTGAGTGAATTTTTCCTGCGCACTCAGGAGCTTTTCCGCCAGCATTAAAGGTCCATGCACGAGTTTCTTTTTCACCAGTGGTAATGAATGTGCGCAAGCCGAGCAAGTGGTAGGCACTGCGCACCATGCGGGGTAGCGCTCCTTCGCCAAGACCAAGTTCTCCGAGCATTTCCGCCCGGTCTGCTTCGTCGAGTTGCGCTGCTTCTGCTTCTAACTGAACGCTCATGCCAAGTACTTCCACCTCTGCGGCACTTGCAGAACCAGGGGGAGCGAGCTCGGCGCGAACAATTGCTTCTGCCTCGGGAATTTTGTCGAGTTCATTTTCGCCAACGTTGACCACCGCTAGTACGCGGCGGTTGGTGAGCAAGAAGTGAGGTGCAAGTGCCAAGCGAATGTCTGCACTCAGCCCTGCACGGTAGAGAGGAATTCCTTCGCTCAATGAAGTGAGCGCAATTTCAAGTGCGTCAACTTCTTCCAACACCGACTTGTCGAGTTTTGAAGATTTTTGCAAACGCGGCAAACGCGATTCCACGGTTTCAAGGTCGGCAAGAGCGAGTTCAAGTTCAACAATGCGCAAATGTTCAAGTGGGTCTGACGGCCCTGGCACGTCGTCGTCTTCAAATGCCCGGAGCACGAAAACAGTTGCTTCAACTTCACGAATGTTGGCCAGAAACTTGTTGCCAAGACCTTCGCCCTTGCTGGCGCCTTCAACAATGCCGCCAATATCGACCACCTGCACGGTTGCATGAACGGTCTTTTGGGTCTTCGACATAATGGCCAACTGGTCGAGGCGGGTGTCGGGCACGCGGGCCACGCCAATATTGGGGTCCTTCGTCGCAAAGGCGTAGGGGGCAGCCAAGGCGCCGCCTCCTGTGAGAGCGTTATAAAGGGATGATTTACCTGCGTTGGGGAGCCCAACAAGTCCGAAGCGTTCCATAGTGGTCGTGGCAGGCTAACGATCTTCCGGTCGGTTCAGGTTGATGAGGCCTGTGGCATAAAATAAGCAGACTTGGGTGGTGTGGACGTAGTGCTTAATTGTTACTATGACCGTAGTGTTAATTAGAAATGTAGTCGCGTAGTTCGCGGCAGTCGAGGAGCCCCCCATGAGTACATTCGATCTTGATCTCAGCAAATACCAGTTGGGTTGGAGCGACAATGTTGAATACGCCTTTCAGCCTGCCAAGGGCTTAGACGACGGTGTTGTTGAGCAAATTTCATGGTGGAAGGGCGAACCTCAATGGATGCGCGAAATGCGCCTTCGCTCGCTCAAAATGTTCGACCGCAAGCCAATGGCTAAGTGGTTTGCCGACAACATGCCAGACATCGATTTCCAAGACATCTATTACTACTTGAAGCCCGCCACAGAGCAGGTTGACGAGTGGGACGACTTGCCAGAACAAATGAAGCTCACCTACGAGAAGCTCGGTATTCCCGAAGCAGAGCGTAAGTACCTTGCTGGAGTAACAGCACAATACGAATCGGAAGTGGTTTTTCACCGCAACCGTGAAGACCTTGAAGCTCAGGGCATTTTGTTCTGCGACATGGACACCGCATTGCGTGAATACCCAGACCTTGTGAAGCAGTACTTCGGCACGGTTATTCCTCCTGGCGACAACAAGTTTTCTGCATTGAACACATCTGTGTGGTCGGGTGGGTCCTTCATCTATGTTCCACCAGGCGTGGAATGTGAAATGCCATTGCAGGCGTACTTCCGAATTAACTCAGAAAATGCTGGCCAATTTGAACGCACACTCATCATTGCCGATGAGGGCTCAAAAGTGCATTACATCGAAGGTTGCTCTGCGCCTGTTTACACCAGCGATTCACTGCACTCTGCAGTAGTCGAAATTGTGGTGAAGCCAAGTGCCCGCGTTACCTACACCACCATTCAAAACTGGTCTCCAAACGTGTACAACTTGGTCACCAAGCGTGCCCGCGTTGAAGCAGAAGGCCACATGGAGTGGATCGATGGCAACATTGGTTCGAAGCTCACCATGAAGTACCCAAGTGTGTACTTGGTTGGCCCTAAGGCAACGGGTGAAGTGTTGTCGGTTGCATATGCCGGCGCTGGCCAGCATCAAGATGCTGGAGCAAAAATGGTGCACGCTGCACCAGAAACTTCATCGAAAATTGTGTCGAAGTCCATTTCGAAAGATGGTGGTGTCACCACTTATCGCGGTTTGGTGCGTATTGAAGAGGGTGCCTATGGCTGCAAGAGCCACGTGCAATGTGACGCACTCATTCTCGACGAAGAAAGTGAATCACGCACGTTGCCATACATGGAAGTAGGCGAGCGTGACGCACAAATTGGTCACGAAGCCACCGTGTCGAAAATTGCCGATGAGCAATTGTTCTACCTACAAAGCCGTGGTCTGTCGCAAGAACAAGCAATGAGCATGGTGGTCAACGGATTCATTGAACCCGTTACTCGTACATTGCCTATGGAATATGCAGTGGAATGGAGCCGCCTCATCGAATTGCAGATGGAAGGTTCGGTTGGCTGATGCCAATGCGAGCCGAATGCAAGCACTACGAAACGCGTACCTATGCAAATGGTGATGCGGTCCGTAAATGCGCCCTCGATATGGCTCCCGATGCTCCATGGCGTTGCCCAGAAAATTGTGCATGTTACGAGCGTCGCCTAGCCGATGTGGCTTGGGTTCATGGAAGCGCAATTGCGCCGCCAACACCTATTGAGCCGCCGGGTCTCGACGATGGTTCAGCTGCTGCGGTACTCGATGCGGCAGAGGAAATTGTCAATGCCGTCGGTCGCGGTTTTATAGAAGAGTTTTCACACGATAAAAAGCGTCGCCGCTGGTGGCGATTTGGAGGAAAAAAATGAGCGATCTTGCTCAGTACCCAGGCGTGATATTGCCTACAGCCGAAGAAGAAATATGGCGCTACAGCCGTATTGAAGAACTCAGCCTTGACTCTTATGTTGCAGGCACGGTCGTTAACCAAGTTGATGCGCCAGCCGATGTTGCTGGCATTGTCACCCAAGGTGCCGCTGCAGGCGAGTGCGGCGTAGCTATGCCCATTCCGGTTGATGCTTTTGCTGAAATTAATGCCATCCATTGCAGCGGAGCCCATGCCGACATCATCACCGTTAAAACTGAGCGTGGGAAGTCATACGCAAGCCCTGTTGTCATTACAAGAACTCTTTCAGTCTCTGGAGTGCTCGCTGCACCGCGTCTTATTATTGATGCAGCGGAAAATAGTGAAGTAACAGTGGTCGAGCATTTCTTGTCAGCCGACGATATTTCGTCGCTCATTGCGCCAGTTGTTGAAATTCGTGCCGCACAATCGGCTCGTGTTACCTACATTGCAATTAATGAACTCGGCAATAAGACATGGAAAATTGCCCACCAACAGTCTTTGGGTGAGCGCGACTCCACAACGCGTCTGTTTACTGTTGCGCTTGGCGGCGACTACGCCCGCGTGCGCACAGAGGCCCGCTTGGTAGGTATTGGCGCAACTACGCAGCAGGTGGCACTGTATTTTGCCGATAAAACTCAAATGCACGACTTTCGTACATTGCAAACCCACATTGCTCCACGCACATCAAGCGACTTGCTGTTCAAGGGTGCTGTGCAAGACACCGCAAAGAGCGTGTATACGGGTCTCATTCGCATTGAGCATGAAGCTCATGGGTCACAGGCGTACCAAACGAACCGCAATCTCACTTTGTCGCATGGCGCCTGGGCAGAGAGCGTGCCGAACTTAGAAATTGAAACGAATGATGTGAAGTGCAGTCACGCAAGCACCGTCGGTCCAATTGACGATGAGCAACGTTTCTACTTAGAGAGCCGTGGTATTCACCCCGATATTGCAGAGCGCCTCGTAGTTCTTGGGTTCTTCAACGAAGTTCTAGAGCGCCTGCCACAAATTGATGTGGTCTCGGGTCTGCGCGCCAAAGTTGCTGCGAAATTACATGCAGGTGCAAAGTGAGCGGCGTACGCGTTGGTGTGCTGAGCGACTTCACGCATGGTGCTGCTGCCAAAGTAAATGTGCAAGGTGTGGCCGTGGCAATTGTGCGCATCGATGACTCGTTGTATGCCATTGCCGACCGTTGTAGCCACGCAAACATCTCTTTGTCTGAAGGTGAAGTGCACTGTGGGAAAAAAGAATTGGAATGTTTTAAACACGGCAGTGCCTTTAGCTTGGAAACTGGTGCACCGAACACCTTCCCTGCAACTCAGCCAGTAGAAGTTTTTAGTATCAGCATCAATGGCGACGAAGTCTTTGTAACACGTCGTGCAGAAAACGGAGAAGTGTCATGAGCACCTTGATAATTGAGAATCTCGTTGCTGGTATTCCAGGGAAGCAAATTTTAAATGGCATCAACCTCACTCTGAACTCTGGTGAAGTGCATGCCATCATGGGTCCGAACGGTGCTGGTAAATCAACGTTGTCGGGTGTAGTCATGGGCAAGCCGGGCTACGTCGTGCATAGCGGCAGCGTCACGCTCGATGGTGTAGACCTTCTTGCTCTTCCTGCATGGCAACGAGCCCAAGCCGGATTACATCTCATTTTGCAGTACCCAACTGAGGTACCCGGAGTGCACCTTGACGACGTTATTCGTGAGGCTTATGTTTCTCGTGGGCGCGATACGTCTACTCTCGATGCAGAAATTGTTGCTGAAGCTGCTCGTATCCATTTCGATATGGCTCTCGTTGAACGCTCAATGAACGTCGACCTCTCGGGCGGCGAAAAAAAGCGCAATGAAACCCTGCAATTAGCGCTTTTAAAGCCGAAGTTTGCCATTCTCGACGAACTCGACTCGGGCCTCGATATCGATGCTTTGCGCGACTGCGCACGTCGTGTTGAGGCTGCTACTCAGGAAGACAATTTAGGCGTATTAGTAATTACTCACTACGCGCGACTCTTAGAAGAACTTCGCCCCGACGTGGTGCATATTTTGGCCGCCGGAAAAATTGTGAAATCGGGTGGACCTGAGCTAGCTGATGAACTGGAAACAACCGGTTACGCCGGACTTACTCAGTAAGCCCCGAGCGTAAATAGTTTTCAAAACACTCAATAACAAGTAGGTCACGTTCGTAGGTAATTTTCTTACGTGCTCGGTCAACTGACATCCACATCATGGCATCAACT
>CAIOHI010000078.1 GCA_903858075.1 uncultured Actinomycetes bacterium | reverse complement strand
CTTCCCAACAGGTGGAGTCATCCTTGGTCGTTCCGGAATTTACGATGCGTTTCGCACGGGTCGCGGCAGCATCAAGGTGCGCGCCAAGGCCAGCATTGAAGAAGGCCGCCGCGGCCAAATGCAAATTCTCGTCACAGAGTTGCCTTATCAAACAAGTTGTTCAGCGGTAGCTGGGCGCATTCAAGAACTTGTCGACACCGGCAACCTCGACGGCATTGCCGACGTGAACGACAACTCATCTGGTGGCAAGACCGAACTCATCATCACCTTGAAGCGCGATGCGAATGCAAACGTGGTGTTGAACAACCTCTTCAAACTCACGCAACTGCAAACAAGTTTCCCTGTGAACATGGTTGCCTTGGTCGACGGAGTGCCGCGCACCATCAACTTGAAGCAGGCCCTCGAGGGTTACATTGCTCACCAAATTGACGTCATCACACGTCGTTCACAGTTCCGCCTCGACAAAGCACGCGACCGCCAACACATTTTGGAAGGTCGCTTAAAGGCGCTCGATGTTATTGATGCCATTATCAAACTCATTCGCGGTAGCGATGATGCTGGTAGTGCAAAAGAAGCGTTAATGCAGAAGCCTTACGAGTTCTCTGAGCGTCAGGCAATTGACATTCTCGATATGCAGTTGCGCCAACTCACCAAGTTGTCGCGCATTGATATTGAAAAAGAAATTGAAGAACTCAATGCACGTATTAAAGAACTCGAAGAAATTCTCAACAACCCTGTTGTGTTGCGTGCATTAATTTCCAAAGAACTCGGCGAAGCAAAAGAGAAGTTTGCAACACCACGCGTGTGCCAAATTATTGCCGACACTGGCGAAATGGGTATTGAAGACCTTGTTGACGACAAAGAACTCGTCATCGTGATGACTAATGCTCAATACGTGAAGGCTGTTCCTGCTTCATCGTTCCGGACACAAAGTCGCGGTGGTCGTGGTGTTGCTGGCGCAAAGATGAAAACTGACGACATCGTCAAGCACGTCATCTTTACAACGTCGCATGCATACTTGCTGTTCTTCTCGAACAGAGGCCGTGTGTATCGTTTGCGCGCAGTCGACATTCCAGAACGCGAACGTACGGCAAAGGGCATTCCTATTGTCAACTTGTTGCCGTTGCAACCGGGCGAAAACATTCAAGCCATCATCGACACGCGCGAGTTCCCGGGCGAACGCAACTTGTTCTTCGCTACCAAGCAAGGCCAAGTCAAGAAGACCGCGTTCAACGAATACGACTCGGGTCGCCGCGATGGTCTTATTGCTCTCAACTTGCGACCACACGACGAACTCGTTCGCGTTATTGAAACGTCTGGCACCGACGACATCTTCATGGTTGCCCGCAGTGGTCAAACCATTCGCTTCAGCGAAGAAGATGTTCGCCCAATGGGCCGAGCAGCAGCTGGCGTACGCGGTATGAAACTCAAAGCCGGAGACGAAGTGGTGTCGTGCGACCTTGCACGTGACGATGCAGCCATTCTCATTGTCACCGACTCGGGTTATGGCAAGCGTACGCAAATTGACAAGTTCAATACCCAAGGCCGCGGTGGACAAGGTGTCATTGGCATCAAGCTCACCAGCAAAAAAGGCCACGTGGCAGCAGCCTTCATGGTGGGTATCGACGACGACATCGTTGCGGTGTCTTCTGGTGGCGTCACCATTCGCATGGCAGTGAAAGAAATTTCGAGCCAAGGCCGCGAAGCAACAGGTGTGCG
>CAIOHI010000077.1 GCA_903858075.1 uncultured Actinomycetes bacterium | reverse complement strand
TGCCACTTGTCCATCGCCCGAGAAAGCGAAGGCCAGCGCCATTAGTTGCGTCTGCAGAAACCGGCGCTGCTGTGTTACCGATAGCTGTTACTGCGACTCCACCAATGCTGAGCGCAGCAACTACGACTTGTATCCGAATTTTTTTGAATTTTTCCATGTGGTGAAAGTAGATGATCACAAGAAACGCAAGTTGAGCAGTGCCTTACTTGTGAGTGTGCAGTGAGTAAACATTTGAAGATCTTCAACATTTATTTTTATAGAAAATTTTGTTCATCTGAATTCCATATTTAGTTCTTTGGAAAACTCAATTTCTTCTTATTCACTTCATGTTGGTTGTTTACTATTCCGGCATGCCTCTTTGTTTTCCACTTAGTTTTTCAGTAGTCGCATGAACTTCACTCGAGAATCTATTTGCGAAATCTTGTCTCATTGTCCAACACAAGACCTCACATCACTTGTTGACGCACTCTTAGAAGTTGGAGCAGTAAAGGATGTACGAGCCGTGCGCTCGCCTGAAGTGGGCACTGTTCAGTTACAAGTTCGAGAACCAATTTGCCGCGAAAGGTTCATTCTCGGTGATGCACTCGTCACCGTGGCGGAGGTAGCCGTCGGATCCTCACTCGGGTGGGCAATGAGAACGGGAAATGACCCTCATGGAGCCGTGGCCGCGGCCATTCTTGACGGCTGGGTTGCACAATCAACGCCTGAGACCGATGCCCTTCACTTAACCATGCTTGAAGACTTGCTTCAAGCGACAGTGCTACATGAATCAGCTGAGCGATCGTTAAAGACAACACAAGTGCTGTCAACTGCGATCCAATTTGAAGAGTTGGACTAGACAGATGACTAATCAAGCAGAAATTGCACTATACGCAAATCTCGTTCTCAACGTGCATGAGTCTCAAGAAGTTTTTAGGACTCTTCTCGATGCATTAAGTCAGCCTGGAACAATCCATCACCTCCCCCAAACCGTGTCGCATCGATTTACACCTGTACTTGCGCCTCTTGCAGCGCTCATCAGCCACGATGTTCCCTTTTCAATTTGTGGCGGCGAATCTGTTGCAACTTCCATTGCTGTTGAACGAGCAACGTTTGGCCGGAGCGTTGAACCCGAGTTTGCCGCATACATTGCGGCCTTATCTGGGCATGTGCCAGATGCAAGCACAATTCGACGTGGTTCTCCTCATCGCCCAGATGGTGGCTGTCAGATTTCATACCAAATTTCAGGCCGCCTTGTTCCTGGCACTACTAGGGAATCAATATTCTCTATCGCTGGTCCCGGAGTACCAACGGTGCGAAATGTCTCAGTTGAATGGGCAACCGACGAACTTTCGAGTTTACAAAGTCTTTTAACGGCGCGAAGTGACTCATGGCCAATGGGCTTTGACATTTGGCTTGTCGATGACTTTGGACAAGTTGTTGGAATTCCTCGCACAAGCAACATCACAGGTGTGATGGCTCAACACGACGAGAAAGTATTGGAGCACTGACATGGGATACGCAGCAGCCCGAGGTGGCCTTGCAGCAATTGAGTTCGCTGAAAATTTGGTGCAGGAACTGCGCGACGGACATCCGAGTTCGCCTCTTGAAACTGATCAAGTCACCGGGCGACTTCGGTTACTCGTTGATCGAGTAATGGGAGAAGCCGGTCTATGGGCTCCAGAATTAGCCGCTCAAGCGTTACGTCAGGCGGAAGGTGACGTTATTGAAGCGGTTCACTTACTGCGTGCATTTAAATCTACTCTTCCGAGAATCGGAATTTCTGAGGTGGTTGATGCCGATGACATGATTCCCGAACGACGCATTGTTCCTGCATTTCGTGAACCTGGCGGCCCACAAATACTGGGTCGCAGCACTGACTACACGGCTCGCATGCTGAGCACCACGCGTCGCGAGACAAAACCAAAAGTGCAGCCCGCCTCGGGAACACCTGCAGATGAACCTTTGAAAGTAATACCTCCCATGCAACGCATGAGTGATGTATTGCGCGATATGCAGCTTCTTGTTGATCGTCGACGCACCGATGATCCGGAACCATTCGACATCACACGCATGCCCGCTAAGCCTCCTGCACCAAGATCGGCACGCTTGTCAACCATGGCACGATCTGAAACTGGCGCACTCGTCGGACAGTGGTATCGAAACATCCTTGGGCCCGATGGTTATCTTCATGAAGTCACACTTGGCGAAGTGCGCCACGGCGCAATGC
>CAIOHI010000076.1 GCA_903858075.1 uncultured Actinomycetes bacterium | reverse complement strand
GAGGGGTCGATCCAGAAGTGCGTCCTCTGCGCCATCTGGATTCACTCGTGGAACGATGTAAAACGTGCGTGTGCGCAACGCTTCAGTGACTTGATCATGCTTGCCAAAGTTGTTTGCAAGGTATTCCAAGATGAACAATGCGGCAACGCTGCCTGTCGCCTCGGTTGCGTGAATGTTGGCATCGATCCAATGTGCTGGCTTGGTGTTGTGCGCGCCAGTCGACGAGTCGGTTACGGTGGTGATCCACAAATCGCGACCTTTGTGTGACTTGCCGTACGTTTCGAGTGTCACAAGACCAGGAAATTGTTTTTGCAAGTCGTGCAACCACGAGACCATCTCGTCGTACCGTAAGAAGCGATCAAAGTTGTAAGTCATGTGCCAAGGTTACGCTGTCATCCAGGAGGTGAATTCGTGCCACATATTCCAGTGTTTCAGCACTCGACTGGCAAGTGGCGCCCCCGTTGGCGCGGACGCATTCATGCGATCGCAGTTGCGGTCACCATTCCCGCTGGAATCATTCTTACCCTTGTAACGCCAGCTGGTACTGCACGCTTAGCAGTCGGAATTTATGCGTTGTCACTACTCGCGCTCTACTCAACATCTGCGTCGTACCACCTATTTACGCGCTCACTTAAAGGGCAACGAACGATGCAACAACTCGATCACGCGATGGTCTACGTGCTCATTGCTGGTTCGTACACACCGGTATGTCTGCTGGCATTGCCGCGCAAAGTTGGCGTTCCGTTCTTGCTCGCAATTTGGGTAGCTGCCGCAGTCGGTATGGGTCTCAAGCTCACGTGGAAAGCAAAGCGCGTTGGTCATGCGTTGTATCTGATTATTGGTTGGGCTGCGCTTGTGATCCTCCCATGGGCATATCATCGCGCTGGCTTCACCAGTTTGTTGTTGTACGCACTCGGTGGCATTGTCTACACCGTTGGTGCTGTGTTGTTTTACATGCAAAAACCAAAACTTTCACCAGAGGTATTTGGCTTTCATGAAATCTGGCATGTGTTCACCGTGGTCGCTGGCGTCTTACAATTTGCTGGTGTAGGTGTGCTTATTTCGCGCGTCGGTTAACACCAAGCGAGACGATGGTGGCCGGAATAAAAAACGCACGACCATGAAATGAAACATCATCCCAATGTTTTGTCGTCACCGGTGCATGCCACGCACGAATGCGATAAATGAGGAATAACAAGATCAATGCATGCAACGAGATGATCGACCAAGCAAAACCCTGAGTGCCGATGATGTCAAGAAATGGTGCAGCAACAAGGGGGCCGATCATTGCGCCAAAGCCGTACAGCGTGACGAGCTGCGATGCTGCAGCACCCATTTGTTCTTGTGATACCCAGTCGTTTGTGTAGGCACCTCCGACGGCGTACAAAGGAAAGCTGAAACCACCAATCGCAAACAGCAGTGCAGTGGTAACCCAACTGCTTGGTGTTTGAGTGAGCATGACAAGTCCCAAAATAATCACGGCGAGTGTGCTGAGTACGCCGATGATGCGACGGTCAATGTCGTCTGATGCTGATGAGATAGGCCAGGTAAGCGCCATGCCACCAAGGTTGATGGCTGCAATCAAGATGCCGACGCGACCAACGCTGAGACCTTCGCGTGTTGCAAAAATAACTGCCATGCCGAGCATTCCACCGTGTGCAAGACCGACGAGCAGAATTGTTCCTGCACCTGTTGGAACAATTTTTGCAAGTTCACGCATGGTGATATGCGTATTGTTTTCGACTTGAGGAGTTGCTGCTTGTTCGGACATCGCAACGGGAATAACTGCGAGTGATGAAACGACTGCAGCGAATGCGAAACCTGTGAGTGTCCGAGCATCAAAATTGAACACCAGTAACTGACCAGCGCCGTATGCACCGATCGTCACTACGTTGTACATGGCCAGCAGGCGGCCGCGGAATGTGTTGCTTGCAAGGCCATTGAGCCAAGACTCAGCTACGACGTACAAACCAGCAAAACAAAAGCCTGTACTACTGCGCATGATGATCCATATGAGTGGTGAGTCATAAACGCCGGTGATGAGAACGGAAGCGCTGAGCAGCGAGGCGAGTGCGGCATAGACACGAATGTGGCCAACTTGCTTAAGTGCTCGAAGCGTGTACCAAGAGCCGAGCAAGAATCCGGCATAGTAGGCGGTGGTGATGCCGCCGCTGACGAGAGTTGGCAGGTTTTTGAGTTCTGCACGAATGCCGACCAGTGTGCTGTAGACACCGGCGGTGACAAGGAGCAACGCAAGTCCAGTGAAGAGACCCCATGTCGACAACAAAATCGTTCGCCGCGTGGAGTTCAATTTGGGAAAGAAACGCACGGATATAGTCAAGCACGGGTGCATTGACGATTGAGTTTCTGTTGGTGTGAGCAACTAGCCTGTCAGCGTGTCGGGTCGCTAGCTCAGTTGGTAGAGCAACGGACTTTTACTCCGCAGGTCCAGGGTTCGAGCCCCTGGCGACCCACTGCT
>CAIOHI010000075.1 GCA_903858075.1 uncultured Actinomycetes bacterium | reverse complement strand
GCCTTGACGAAGTAATCGCCAAGCTCGACGAGCGCGGGTTGACATTGCGCCCATAAGCGCAACGTTTCTATTAACAATCATTCGGTACTAAAGGAAAAGTCATGCCAGCAACACCACGTCGTTCAAAGCGCTTCGGCGGCAGCGCATCTCATCAGCGCCTTCTTTTGGCAAACCTTGCTGCATCACTTTTTGCAGCCGAGGGCATTGTCACCACAGAAGCAAAAGCTAAGGCATTGCGCCCCATCGCTGAAAAGCTCATTACGAAAGCAAAAAAGGCTCAAGAAGAGTCTCCAATGCGAGTTCACCGCATTCGTCAAATTCAGGGTTACCTCGGTGACAAAGAAATGACCAACAAGTTGGTGAATGAAGTTGCTCCGCGTTACACGCAGCGCAATGGTGGGTACACACGCATTTTGAAGCTTGGTGAGCGTCACGGCGACAATGCTCCAATGGCGCGCATCGAACTTGTGTAATCCATAAGTAGACCGTTTCGGTTGAACAACAATCATGAATACAAACACTGAGCCCGCCTTACGGCGGGCTCGTTTGTTAGTTGCGTACAACGGGGCCGCGTTTCATGGTTTTGCTCTTACTCCCGGAACCGTCACCGTTGCCCAAACCTTGAACGACACGATTGAGCAAGTCACCGGTAGCCCGGTTGCTGTTTTAGGTGCAGGACGTACCGACGCAGGGGTGCACGCTTGGGGGCAAGTGGTGCATGTAGATCTTGCTGACGCCACAGACCTCGACCGTTTAGTTTTTAGTGTGAACTCATTGCTCGACCCCGACATAGTTATTCGCAAATGCGAATGGGTAACGCAAGAGTTCGATGCACGTCACTCGGCTTTATGGCGTGAGTATCGCTACACCGTTTTAAATGCGCCGGTCAATAACCCATTTCTCGCTGCAACAAGTTGGCACATTCGTCGACCGCTTTCCGTGCCACTTATGCAACTGGCAACCGACTCAATCATTGGCTTGCATGATTTTTCTTCGTTTTGTCGACAACCACAGCAGTCGGGTGTGAACCGCAATGCAGAGGGGCCATCAATGATGCGCCGCGTGCATGTTGCACAGTGGCACAACGCAGGAAATGGCATTCTTACATTCGACATACGTGCAAATGCTTTTTGTCATCAAATGGTGCGTTCCATTGTGGGCACACTGGTTGATGTTGGTCTTGGTCGTCGTAAAGCCGGAGAGATGTCAGGAGTTTTGCGCGCAATGAGTCGGTTGAATACGCCTCATATTGCACCTCCGCAAGGACTGTGCTTAATGGACGTGGGGTATCCCTCGTGAACTCGTTACGCATTCTCATTGGCTCTACACCTGTTGGCCCATTGGGTTCGGGAATTGGTGGTGGCGTTGAACTGACGTTGCATAATTTGGTTTTAGGTTTAAGTGCGCGTGGGCATCGTGTTGAAGTAATGGCCCCAGAAAACTCACTTCATGTAGGACAACACACACACCAAATTGCAGGAACACTGCAACCTCTCGGACATCTTTCACAACGAGATGAGGCAATTTGTATTCCACCGCATTCTGTGCTGGCAAATATGTGGGCCTTTGCTCGTGAGCAACAACATCGATTCGATGTCATTGTGAACCTTGCATACGATTGGTTACCGATGTACATCAGCAATACATTTCAGGCACCCATTGCGCATTTGGTATCGATGGCGTCAATTACCGATGCAATGGACGGTGCCATTCAAGAACGATTATTGAACGCACCTTTTTCGGTAGCAATGCATAGCAAAGCCCAAGCAGAAACTTTTGCGTTAGGTCATCAGGCACGCATCATTGGCAGTGGCGTAGCTGTCGAGCGTTACGACTTTGTTCAACACGTGCCCAACAATGCTCCTTTGGGGTTCATCGGTCGCGTATCGCCAGAAAAAGGAATCTTGGATCTATTCCACATCGCGGCGGTCACGAAGCGGCACGTGAAGGTGTGGGGGCTCATGCAAGATACTTTGTGCTGGGAAGAAGCACGGCGCGCGCACCCCACTGCCAATGTGACCTATGAAGGGTTCTTGCCCACCGATCAACTGCAAGCCGAGGTGGGGCAGTGTGCGGCTGTGCTCATGACCTCAAAATGGGTCGAGGCCTTTGGCAATGTGGCAATTGAAGCAATGGCCTGTGGGGTTCCTGTGGTGTCGTACCGCAGGGGAGGGCCAAGCGAGGTCATTCTGCACGGGGAAACCGGATATCTGGTGGAGCCAGACGATATTGGTGGGATGGTGGCTGCGCTAGAGGGGGTACCAGCCCTGTCTCGTCAGAAGTGCCGCGCCCATGTGGAAAAGGAGTTTTCCACCAATGCTTTTGCGGTCCGCAGCGAAATATGGCTGAGGGAGGCCGTACGCCAGTTTCGTGCGGTTTCATGAGGGTAGATTGCCGAATTGGGCCGAACGCCCCTATCCTTTAACAGCCCCGATCTGTCAGGTTCGGTGGCCATCAACAAGGCTTCATTTGAGGCTCAGAAAGAAAAACGAAGTACAACAATGCGTACATATTCTCCCAAAGCATCTGAAATTACTCGCGCTTGGCACGTCATCGACGCTGAAGGCATGGTCCTTGGTCGTATTTGCACTGAAGCTGCTCGCCTCTTGCGCGGAAAGCACAAAACCACTTTCGCTCCACACATCGACACTGGTGACCACGTCATCATCATCAACGTCGACAAGGTTGTTCTTACATCGGGTAAAGCCGACAAAGAAATGTTCTATCGCTACAGCGGCTACCCAGGTGGTTTGAAGAGCGAAACCTATGCACAGTTGTTGGGCCGCAAGCCTGCAGAAGCAGTTCGTTTGTCTGTTAAAGGCATGTTGCCAAAAGGCCCGCTTGGCCGTCAGCAAATGACAAAGCTCAAAATCTATGCCGGTGCAGATCATCCACATACTGCTCAAGCACCAACTCCAATTGTTTTTGCTCACGCAAAAGCTCGTTAATTTTTAGTCCGTCTCACTCGCACTCGTATCAAAGGAATCACCGTGGCAACAAAGCCTCTCACCCAAACAACTGGTCGTCGTAAAGAAGCTGTTGCACGCGCGCGTTTGCGTTCCGGTACCGGTGTAGTAACAGTTAACGGTCGCACATTTGAAGATTATTTCCCCATGGCAACACAGCGCATGGTTGTTGTAGAAGCACTTCGTGTAACGAATGCAGAAACAACGTACGACATCGATGCAACCATGCACGGTGGCGGTGTCAATGGCCAAGCTGGCGCATTGCGTATGGCCATTGCACGTTCACTTATTGAACTCGATGAAGAACTTCGTCCAGCACTGAAAAAAGCCGGACTCCTCACGCGCGACTCGCGCCGCAAGGAAAGCAAGAAATACGGCCTCAAGAAGGCACGTAAAGCCCCTCAGTTCACCAAGCGCTAAAGAGCTTTGCTGCGGTTCGGCACCGACGGAGTTCGTGGCGTTGCACTTCGCGACATCACTACTCTTGCCGTTCAGTTATACGCTCGCGCCGCTGCGCGCGAACTTCACTGTTCACTTTTTGTCGTGGGCTTCGACACCCGTGAATCAAGCATGCAACTGGCGCGTGCGGTAGAAGCTGGCTTTATTGCAGAAGGCATAGAGGTTTTGTGGGCCGGAATGTGCCCGACCCCAACGGTTGCCTTCTTTGCCGAACACTGTCAGGCAGGGGCCGCCGTTATTACCGCCTCGCATAACCCATATACAGACAATGGATTGAAGTTTTTCGGTGAGGGAGGACTGAAGCTCACCGATGAAGAAGAGTTGCGCATTCAAAATACTTATGAGTTGCTCGTACAAAGTGAAACGGCAGAGGTCGCCAATGGCGATCTTGAAGAAGTGGCGCTAGATCTCGAAGCATATTACGCGCATATTTGTGCCTCAATCACAGAAGTTGTTACCGACATCAAACTTGTTGTCGACTGCGCAAATGGGGCAATGAGTGAAGTGGCGCCGCGAGTGTTTAAAAAATTGGGTATCACCCCAAGCTTTATTCACTGCTCGCCAGATGGGAAAAATATAAATGAAGCATGCGGTGCAGCGCACCCTGAGTCATTGATGAAAGAAGTATTACGCACTAAGGCAGATTTGGGAATTGCATTTGATGGCGATGGTGATCGCCTCATTGCGGTTGATGGCAGTGGTGAAGTAATAAATGGCGACCAACTCATTGCTCTTTTTGCACTGCAATTAAAAGCTCGAAACGCTCTTGTGAACAACACTGTTGCTGTAACAGTAATGACAAATATGGGTTTTCATATTGCCATGAAAAATGCAGACATCAACGTAATCACAACACCTGTTGGTGACCGGTCAATATTAATAGCATTACAAGAAGCAAAAGCCTGTTTGGGTGGTGAACAAAGCGGCCACATTATTTTTATGCAACACGCAACCACAGGCGACGGCTTGCTCGCTGCAGTGCAGCTCCTTTCCGTGTTGCACTCTCGTCAACAAAGTTTGCAAGTAGCTTCCAAAGAGGTAATGACGCCACTTCCACAAGTGCTCATTAATGTGCCGATACTGGGCGCAGTCACACCGCAAGATCTCATAGTCGAGCATCGCGCAGCAATTTTCGAGGTGGAACAATTGTTAGGAAGCCAAGGGCGGCTATTGGTGCGACCCAGTGGAACTGAACCACTTGTACGGGTCATGGTTGAGGCTCAAACATCTGAAGAAGCCCAAAAATATGCTGAACAGATTGCCCACGCATTGAGCCACTCTGGCTCTGGGCAAGACAGGTAAAGTACAACTATGTGTGGAATTATCTGTGTGCTGAGCCGAAAAGGCGATCGTGCAACTCCCACACCAGACCACATTTTCAATCTGTTCCTCGCGGCGCAAGCTCATATTGAACTTGCTTCGACCGATTTTGCACGAGCAGAACTTGCCGCCGAGGCGTTAGAGGCAATTAATACGTTGCTCAAAGGCGATGCAGGGGTTCGTGCCATGGTGGGTAGCCCAGAGTTGGTCGATGGCGTTCGCGCTGCACTCACGAAGTTGGCCCCGCAAGTAGAGAAGTACGAAGTCGCTTTAGAGGCAAGCCAAGATGCGCATCTCATTGAAAATGCATCGCACACAGTTTCTGCAATCAAAGACGCGCTGTGGTCAATATCTGAAGATCGTCTGCGTACCGCTCGGGAAGTTTCATTGCTTGCCGGCATGCACGCATCTGAAGAGTCATTACACGGCTATCTCTCCATTCAGCAGGCTCTCTCGGCTATCGATCGTATGGAAGTCCGGGGCAGAGATTCCGCTGGTATTGGCGTAGTGGTTTGGGGCCATGGCCTCACTGAAGATGTTGTTTTAGGTGACGATGCACTGCGAAATGCATTTGTGCCACGTCATGAAGATGCTCTCTTTACGTCACGTTCCGTGCGTGTGGAAGGTGATGCCTGGGTATTTGTGTATAAGGCTGCAGCAGAAATTGGTGAACTAGGCGACAACACAAAAACTATGCGACAACATATTCTTCAAGATGCTTTGTTGCGTCGTGTTGTCTCAGCAAAGAATTCCCAGGTCAGCGTCATTGGTCATACGCGTTGGGCAAGTGTCGGAATCATTTCTGAGCCCAATGCGCATCCAGTTACTGGTGAAGAAGTCAACAAAAAACAGCCTCTGGTTTTGGCTGTTTTAAATGGCGATGTCGACAATTACGCAGATCTCAAAGTGGAACACGATATTTCGGTAGCAGCTTCCATCACGACCGACGCGAAAGTCATTCCCAGTTTGGTTGCCCGTGGTTTACAAGCAGGCCAGCCGCTGCAACAAAGCTTCCTGAATGCGGTCACTCAATTCGACGGTTCAGTAGCCATTGCTGCATTGAGCGTCGATCACCCCGACAGTGTGATGCTCGGCTTGCGTGGGAGTGGCCAAGGGATGTGTATTGGTCTCGCCGAAGATCGGTTCATTGTTGCCAGTGAACCTTATGGAACAGTTGAAGACACAGTCAACATTGTGCGAATGGATGGCGAGTCGTTGGTGTCACCCGACCAACCTGCAAGCCGCGGGCAGGTTATTCAACTGTTAGCAAGTGATGCCGGAAATATCAGAGGCATGGAGCGCGTTAGTTATGACGGGTCCGCTTTGCCGGTCACGGGTGATGATGTTGTCGATGCAGGAGTCACTACACGTGATATTGATCGCGGAACCTCACCGCACTTCTTGTTGAAAGAAATTCTTGAGGCGCCGGAAAGCTTTCGCAAAACATTGCGAGGCCGCATTCACGAAAAAAATGGCATCTGTGAAGCAGATCTTGATGAAGATGTATTGCCGAAAGAAGTGATCAAATTATTGGTCGCTCGTAAAATACGTCGTATCCGAATAATCGGTCAAGGAACCGCTGCTGTTGCTGGTAGCAGCATGGTGGCGCTTCTCAATTCATTATCTGAAGACGCCTTCGATGTAGATGCATTAACCGCAACCGAATTCTCTGGGTTCGGTCTCTTGCCCGATATGAGCGACACATTGGTCGTTGCAGTGAGCCAAAGTGGAACCACAACTGACACCAATAGAACGGTCGACCTTGCGCGCGGCCGGGGTGCTCACATTATTGCAATTGTGAATCGTCGTAATTCCGACCTCGCGATGCGAGCCGATGGTGTGATGTACACATCAGATGGACGCGATCTTGAAATGAGCGTGGCAAGTACAAAAGCTTTTTATGCACAAGTGGCGGCTGGAGTTTTGCTTTCGTGTGCCATTTCAGCTGCAGCTGGTGTGGGAAGCAGCCAAGCTCGACATCGTGTATTGAACTCGTTGAAGTCCATTCCCGATGCGATGCGAGAAGTTATTCTTGAGCGTCCACACATTGCCGAGGCCGCACATCGGTTTGCGCCGGCGAAAAGATATTGGGCTGTTGTAGGAAATGGTCCCAACGCAGTTTCTGCAAACGAAGTGCGCATCAAACTTTCTGAATTGTGCTACAAATCAATTTCTTGTGACATTACAGAAGACAAAAAGCATATTGATCTTTCCTGTGAGCCAATGATATTGGTTTGTGCTGCGGGGCTCGTTGGAGGAACCGCTGCAGACGTGGCAAAGGAAATTGCCATTTACAAGGCGCATAAGGCAACTCCAATTGTCGTCGCAACACGAGGTGACCAACGCTTCGATGCGGCATCTGCAGTCTTAATGGTTCCAGAAGTAGACCCGTCGGTTGCTTTCATACTTTCGGCCATGGTGGGGCATCTCTTCGGGTACGAAGCTGCACTTGCAATTGATGCGACAGCTTTACCTCTGCGTGAAATTCGCGAATCCATCAAAGAAATTGCGGGTTCCTACGCAGAGCCAACTCAGGCTGTAACTCAAATTCGTCGTCATGCAGTACAGCCAGCAGGGCGATTCTTCGATGCGCTCGCAATAGGACAGTATGACGGAACTCTTGAAGCATCAACGGCGGTGCGTTTAACGTCAATTCTTTATGATGTTTTGTCTAAAGATCCAATTGATGCATATCAGCGCCACTCCGGAAAAGTAGTAACTCCGGCAGTTTTGCTTGATGATCTCATCAACGCGTTAACAAAGGCAATAGACGAACTGACGCGCCCAATTGATGCCATCAAGCATCAAGCAAAAACAGTAACAGTAGGAATTTCACGAAATGACGAAGGCCTCATGGACAGGGCCCTAGTGCAAGCAGTTCTGGCTGCTGGTGTCTCGCGAGATCGTCTTGCTTATCGCACGCTCAAGATTCTTGCTGACCTTGATGCCGCCGTTACATCGGTAAATGGTTTTACTAGATATGGCATAGACGGCAGTGAGATAGACGAAGCAAATATTTCCATTATTGAACGTGGTGGTATTTCTATTGATTTGAAATCACGAGTAGACGGAATTACGCGCTTAGTGGGTACAAAACATCGTGTAGCAAGCAATCAGGAAGTATTAGTTGCTCGTGGAAGATCAGATAACCGAACAGTGATCTTCATACCAGAATTAAAGTCCGGCGAAACGACAGGAATCACATTGCTGCATGTCACCTTCGCGCAACGGCTCAGTGCAAGCGTTATGAAATCTGTTTTGCAAGGTTATGACGACCGCTATAACCGCCTTGTTGACTGGGTGAAGGAAACCGAAAGCGAATTCCGTGATGATCTGCTTGCAGACATTGATGTTGTTGACGCCCTCATATTGCCTATTTCAGATACTGCAAATAGGTGGCGGACTCAGCAATCATGATTGGCCTAGGGGTAGACGCTGTAGATATTGAACGCTTTCGTGAAGTATTGAGCCGTACTCCTTCGCTGAAGACTCGAGTTTTTACAAGTGCAGAGCTAGAACTAGCCGACACACGCAAAGATGCAACGGCGTCATTGGCGGCGCGATTCGCCGTACGAGAAGCAACCATGAAAGCACTTGGTGTGGGTTTAGGTGCTTTCGATTTTCATGACGTTTCGGTTCGCAAAGCTCCTAGCGGTGCTCCAGAACTCATTGTTTCTGGTCGTGCCCAAGAACTTGCTGAACAACAGGGAATTACGCAGTGGCGAGTATCTCTCAGCCATACGCACATTGTTGCTGTAGCGGTTGTTGCCGCATCGTAATAGCCCCGTACGCTAAAGCCATGGAGGCCGTCTTTACCCCAGAGCAAATGCGATACATCGATGCTCACAGTGAGGTAGATGTTGCTGTATTTATCCGTCAGGCCGGTTATGCGGTGGCGCAAGCTGCGTTGCGCATGCTCAATGGGTCATATGGCAAGCATGTGGTTGTTCTTGTAGGAAAAGGCAATAACGGTGAAGATGGAAGAGTTGCCAGTGAATTTCTGCGCGCACGTGGCGTCAAGGTTTCATTATTCGCTTCTAGCGAGATACCAGCGCAACTTCCAGAATGCGATCTCGTCATTGACGCTGTTTATGGCACAGGGTTACGCGGAGAATTTTATGCACCCCTCACGAATGCTCCTGTTCTTGCGGTCGATATTCCAAGTGGAATTGACGCAACAACTGGAGAGTGTCGTGGTGTTCCCTTTGTAGCGCAACAAACGGTCACATTCGGTGCGCTGAAACCGGGCATCGTTTTGCAGCCAGGTCGAATGCATGCCGGTGTTGTCACCGTGGCGTCTTTAGACCTGCCATTAGGTTTGGGCAAAAATGTAGACGAGAAAATAATCAGCGTGGTTACACGTAGTGATGTTGAACAGTGGGTTCCGCCGCGTGCCCCAACAACACATAAATGGAAATCAGCAGTGCGCGCAATTGCGGGCTCCAAAACAATGATGGGTGCCGCCCAACTCAGTTGCTCCGCTGCCTATAAAGCAGGTGCAGGTATTGTGCACTTGTCTTCCATTGGTGGAATGCCGGAAACAATTGCCCCGCTCGAAGTGGTGTATCGGTCGGTTTCCGAACTTCATTGGGCCGACCAATGCCTGTCCGATATTGAACGTTTCGCATCTGCTCTTATCGGACCAGGTTTGGGTCGAGGTGATGAGCTTGTAGATGAAGTTTTTCATTTTGTGTCGCGTTGCCCAGTGCCTTTGGTTATTGATGGCGACGGTTTGCAAATACTTGCTTCTTCGCGAGACGGTCAACGCAGAAACATGGCCAACTTCTTTGCTCAGCGCACGGCGGAAACAGTGCTTACACCTCATGACGGCGAGTTCAGTGCCCTGACGGGGGAGCGGCCGAGTGCAGATCGTATTGCCGACACCCGCAAGGCAGCGGCAGCTCTACAGGCTGTTGTTCTCTTGAAAGGTTCCACCACGGTGGTTGCAGAACCAGGTGGAAATGTTTTCTGCATTACAAATGGTGATACTCGACTCGCGACAGCAGGATCGGGCGATGTTTTAACAGGAGTAATTGCTGCGCTACTTGCTATGGGGCTTAATGCTTTTCATGCTGCAGCAGCCGGGGCATTCATTCATGGAAATGCATTAGAGCGGCTTCCCAAATATGGTGTAGTGGCATCAGATATTGTGCAAGAAATTCAGGTTGGTGGCTATGAGTGAATCTAACGTAAAGCGCTGGGCATGGGCTGAAGTAAACCTTGCTGCTTACGCCAACAATATTCAGTCTCTGAAAACTCTTGTGGCCCCATCAGAAGTGTGGGCAGTTGTGAAAGCAAATGCCTACGGACACGGCGCAGTACCAATTGCGAAGTCTGCACTTACTGCAGGGGCTTCTGGTCTATGTGTTGCACTGTCTGGCGAAGTTGTAGAACTCAGAAATGCTGGCGTGCAGGCTTCGATACTTGTTCTGAGCCAGCAACCTTTTGAATCACTTCCTATTTTGTTGCAACATGCGGCAACACACACGGTCTACTCAATTGAGTATGTCAATGAATTGGTAAAGCATGCAGTGGCATTAGGAATTTCGCAAGTTCCTGTACATATTAAAATTGATACCGGGATGCATCGTGTTGGTGTAGCACCGGAGTTGCTGATGGAGCTTGTACACCATGTGCAAGAACTTTCTCCATGCATTTCTCTCGAGGGAATCTATACACACTTTGCAAATGCTGATGAGCCAGAGCATCCGGCAAACAATGAGCAAAGTCGTATATTTGCCGAATCTCTCAATCAGTTAGGTCATCTTTCGGAAAGTCTTAAAATTCATAGTTGTAATTCTGCTGCGGCAATTCGGTTCCCACACGAAAGGCATTCATTGGTTCGTGTAGGAATTTCAAGTTATGGCTTGAGCCCGGGGCCAGAACTTACTGACGACTGCCGTGACTTAGAGCCAGTCATGTCGCTGAAGGCTCGCGTGTCACATGTTCATGTTGTACAGCCTGGTCAAGGTGTGTCGTATGGCCACCGAGCAATCGCTAAAGAGGAATGTGTTGTTGCAACCATTCCAATTGGGTACGCCGACGGCGTGCCACGCAAGTTATGGAGTGAGGGCGGAGGAGTACTGATTGGTGGAAGACGTTTCCCAATAATGGGAGTCATCACTATGGACCAACTCATGGTGAATTGTGGGCCAGTAGGGGTTTGCCAGGTAGCGGTAGGCGATGAAGTGGTTCTCATCGGGAAACAAGGATCTGAAGTCATTACTGCTACCGATTGGGCTCATGCATTGGGCACTATTGCATATGAAGTTACTTGTGGCATTGGTGCGCGCATTGAACGCCAATACGTCGAAGTGCCTCACTAGCATCTGAAGTACATATCTATATGAATTTATTTGCTTCTTCTCCCATTGCCACTCGCGAAATTGCTGCAGTAGTTGCTTCGTATTTACGCCTTGGCGACACGGTGGTACTTGCGGGTGAAATGGGAGCAGGAAAAACTTTGCTAGCTCAGGGCATTTGTGCGGCGCTCGGAGTAACCGGGCCAGTGACATCACCCACATTCAACTTGGTACACACTTATGCGGGTAACGATGCAACGGTGCACCACGCCGATCTTTATCGCTTGAAAAATAGAGATGAAATTGCCGACCTGGCACTTGAAGAGTTCTCACAACAAGGAGACATCGTCCTCATTGAATGGGGCGACGTTGGTGACGACGTCATTGGCGAGCATCTTGAAATTCGTATTGGCCTTTGCGAACAAGATGAATCTCGAGATATAGAAATTCGTGCAGTGGGAAAGCGTTGGGAACTTCGTTGGCCACTTTTGGTTGCGGCCACCAAGTTGTATGCACGTAATGATGCCGATTGGGATGACCAATGAAAATTTTAGGCATCGATACATCGAGTGAACAAGTAAGTGTGGCTGTAGGAGATGAAGAGAGCATCTCTGCAAGTTTTCAACTTGCGAGTGATCGGCGTCATGTTGAATCTCTCATTCCTGCAATAGAACTTCTTTTACGTAATGTTGGAATCAGCATTCATGAACTCAGTGTTATTGCTGTAGATCTTGGCCCCGGACTCTTCACCGGAATGCGAGTGGGAATTACTACGGCACTTACGTTGTCAGACATAGCTGAACTTCCTCTGATTGGCCTAGATAGCTTGCAGGTTCTTGCCCACGGCATAGAGCGTGTTGCATTGCAGGAATTAGATGATGCGGAAATTGTTGTGCCAATTCTTGATGCACGGCGAAATCAGGTGTACTGGTCAATGCATCGTATTGATCACGCGGCAGGCGGGTCGTTGGAAGAAATACGAGAACCACGTGTTGGCGAGATTGAAGAGCTCGTTGAAGATCTACTCGATAGGTCACAAAGATCAGTTGTGCTGGGAACTGGTGCCGTGAAATATGCAGCGTCTCTCGTTGAAGTTCCTGATCTTGCACTTCTGGGGGAGCGCTCCGGAGCACACCATTTTGCGTTCAATCCGCACCTTCCACATGCTTCAACTCTGGTATCACTTGCAGCCAAGAAGTACGCCGCTGGTCGTATTCAAGGCGACCCTATTGCGCCCATTTATTTACGTGCTCCCGATGCAGAAATTCAGTGGCTAACACGATGAGCATCATGAGAAAGCCAAATGAACTGAACGCACCAGTGCTCGACATTCTGCCGATGCGTCGGAAGCACTTGAAGGCAATCATGCCTATAGAAGAAGTGGTGTACCCCCGCCCATGGACGCTCGGCGTATTCCATGCCGAGATTGAACTCGTGCGTCGCGAACAACGCTTTTATATTGTGGGGCAAATTGGCGAAGAACTAGTGGGGTACGGCGGCCTGTTGTTCACCCCAGACGATGCCCATGTCACCAATATTGCAGTTCACCCTGAATGGCAACGGCGTGGAATTGCCACAGATCTTTTGTTGGAACTTGCATGGAAAGCTCGCGAGCGTGAATGCCAGGCGCTCACGCTCGAAGTGCGAATGAGCAACACTGCTGCACAAGAGTTGTATCGGCGATTTGGTTTTGCGCCAGCAGGCGTGCGGAAAAAGTATTACGAAAATGTTGAAGATGCAATGGTGATGTGGTGTCACGAGGTCAGCAGTCCTGAGTACGGTGCGCGGTTGCGAGAAATTGAAATGGAACGTGCCAATGCACATAGATAATTCAACAGTCGTACTTGGTATTGAAAGCAGCTGCGATGAAACAGCAGCCGCAATTGTGATGGGCGGAAACGATGTTCTTTCATCGGTCGTATCTAGCCAAATTGATATTCACGCAAAATTTGGTGGTGTTGTTCCTGAAGTCGCCAGCCGTGCACACCTTGAACTGATGCAGCCCGTTATTAATGAAGCAATTCAGTTGGCTGGCATTGGTTCAGAACGAATTAATGCAGTTGCTACAACCGTTGGCCCTGGCCTCATTGGTGCGCTCCTTGTGGGTGTCTCTGCGGGGAAGGCAATGGCCTACGGCTTAGGTGTTCCCTTTATTGGCGTGAACCATCTTGAGGCACATCTCTATGCCGCACTTCTTGAAGAGCCGCAGTTGCCGTTCCCCGCGGTAGTGCTTTTGGTGTCGGGTGGAAACACCTTGCTCATTCACATGACAGCCCCTGGTGAGTACTCACTATTGGGAGCAACAATTGACGATGCTGCCGGCGAAGCATTCGACAAAATCGCTCGTTTTCTCGACATCGGCTACCCGGGCGGCCCTGCCGTTGATGCTGCAGCACAATTAGGAAACCCGCAAAGTGTTGAATTTCCGAGAGCAATGTTGCACGACGGTCTCGATTTTTCCTTCAGTGGTCTCAAGACATCGGTCATTAACTATGTTCGCAAAAATCCAGATGTTGCTTCACAAGACATCGCCGCTTCGTTCCAACATGCGGTGGTCGATGTTCTCGTAGTAAAAACTCTGAGAGCAGCACAACAAGTTGGAGCAAAAAGTATTGTGCTGGGTGGAGGAGTAGCTGCAAACTCTCTATTGCGTAGTGAAATGCAGCGAGTGGGCAGCGGGGCCGGATTCCATGTGGCTTTACCAAGCAAGGCAATGTGCACCGACAACGCAGCAATGATTGCTTCGGCAGGTTGGTATCGATTGCGAGATCACGGACCCTCTGGTCTCGACACTGGTGCTATTCCGCATCTCTCACTCACCGGTTCTACTGTGCGTGGTAACCGCGGAGAGAGAAAGTGAAAGCAATCTCATGTTAAAACTTGGTTCGCACACACTTCAGGTGCCCGTAGTTCTAGCGCCAATGGCTGGCGTCACCAATGCGCCATTTCGTTCACTGTGTCGACAGTTTGGCCCGGGGCTTGTATATGTGAATGAAATGGTAATGGCTACGGGCTTAGTGCGATTCAGCCCGAAATCGCAACGCCTTATTACCTTTAGCCCCGATGAAGATCTACGTAGCGTGCAGCTGTATGGGTCAGATCCGGAAATTATGGGCAAAGCAGTTTCACAACTTGTAGCCAATAATGCTGTTGACCATATTGATCTCAATTTTGGATGCCCAGCAGCCAAGGTCACTCGTAAGGGTGGCGGAGCAGCTGTGCCACTGAAGAAAAACTTATTACGCGCCATCATTCGTGCTGCAGTGAGTGAAGGCAAAAAAGGTGGTATTCCGGTTACCTGTAAATTCCGTATGGGAATTACCGACGACCTGTTGACGTATCTGCATACGGCAGAAATTGCTGGCGAAGAAGGCGTTGCATGGGTTGCTCTGCATGCCCGAACTGTTGAACAACATTACGCAGGGCAAGCTCGCTGGCCGGCTATTGCCACTTTGAAGTCGCACTTTCCCGATCTGCAAGTACTTGGTAATGGCGACATTTGGGATGCGCACGATGCAGTGAAGATGATGGAACAAACAGGATGCGATGGCGTTGTGGTTGGCCGAGGGTGCCTCGGGCGGCCTTGGTTATTTCGTGACCTTGTCGATGTATTTGCGGGGCGCGACATTCAGCCAACACCACTGCTTGGTGACGTTGTAGATGTCATGTTGCAACATGCACGCATGCTTGATGCACATGCCACGACCGCACTACCTGGTGAAAATATTCGTGGTGCAAAAGAATTCCGCAAACATGCTGGCTGGTATCTCACGGGGTACCCCGTTGGCGGTGAAGTGCGCAGAAGAGCATCAAATTGCTCAACTGTTCAAGAGTTAGAAGAGCTCTTTGAAGATGTTGACCGCAGCATTGCAATTGTTGAAGGCGGCGAACGTTTTACACGAGGTCACACCAATGGTCCTATTAAAGTTGCATTGCCACCTGGATATCTCGAGAGTCTTGATGACATGGTTGTCCCCGATGACAACAACGAGATGCAACTCAGCGGCGGATAAGCAATATGCGTATTGTCCTTGCTTCGCGTTCGCCGCGTCGTCTTGATTTATTGCAACGCATTGGATTTTCTCCTGAAGTAATGCCTGCAAATATTGATGAAACGCAACACGAGAATGAACCTGCAACAAAATATGTGCAGCGCCTCTCACGGGAAAAAGCGCAAAAAATTGCAGACGAGTTGGGTGTAACGAGCGACGTCATCTTTTTGGGTGCCGATACCTGTGTGGAACTTGATGGTGTGGTGCATGATCAACCTGCAGATCGTGAAGCGGCGCGGCGCACATTGAGCATCTTGTCGGGTCGCACACACCACGTTCATACCGCTGTGACCTGCTTGTCTGAAAAGGGGGGCACCACCATCATCGATACCGCTCGGGTCACCATGGTGCCTATTTCCACCCATCTCATGGAGTGGTATCTCGATACGGGGGAGTCGTATGGCAAAGCGGGGGCCTACGGAATGCAGGGTTTCGGGGGTGTTCTCGTGGAACGGGTCCAGGGGTCAATGTCGACGGTTATTGGGCTGCCGCTGGCCCCCACAGCCCATCTTTTACGGGTTCTGAGCTAGGACTCGGGGTTGCGGTTGTTAACCGACCAAAACTGGCCGTATCATTAGCACTCACTCCTTGCGAGTGCTAACGCTTGAGGGCGTTGGTGCGCACAGAGTGAACCGTTATCCATATACATCAGCGCCATTGGAGGCCTGCGACATGAACCTTAAGCCGTTGGACGACCGTATTGTCGTGAAGCCAAACGAAGCCGAGCAGACCACTGCCTCGGGTCTCGTCATCCCCGACACTGCCAAAGAAAAGCCCCAGCAGGGCACCGTACTCGCCGTTGGCCCAGGCCGCTGGAGCGATGACACGGGTAAGCACTCAGCGCTCGACATCAAAGTTGGCGACACAGTTTTGTATAGCAAGTACGGCGGTACTGAAGTGACTTTTGGTGGAGACGATCTCCTCATTCTCACCAGCCGTGACGTTCTCGCCATTGTGGCGAAGTAAGGCGTAGCAATGTCAAAAATTCTCAAGTTCGACGAAGAAGCACGTCGCGCACTTGAAGCCGGTGT
>CAIOHI010000074.1 GCA_903858075.1 uncultured Actinomycetes bacterium | reverse complement strand
GCAATGAGTTTTTCCAGCAGAGCACGACCTTCGCTCGACCAATCCAAGTTGTCAATGGTGAGGGTGGCAATGCCATCGCCAACGATGTTTTTGTCTTGGTTGCTCGATGACGAAGACGGCATGCGTGGAATGCGCGCGTTGAGCACGGTTCCTACATAAAACTCGGCAGGGTTAGTTATTACTTGTATGAGGTTTTTGAGAGTTGGAGCAGCCTGAGTTGGCGGGGCTGGTGGAGTCGCTGCAGCAACTGGAGCAGCTATAGCAACAGGAGTAAATTGATCGTGTAATACGTCGTGAGCTTCTTTTGCTTGAGTGTCAAAAGTGAACGGTGAATCTGCGAATACAAGACCAGGCATCAGCGTCGACGAGTCGAAGTTTTGACGTGGGTGGCGCACCACGAGTTGCTGCGTGCCATAAGGGTTCTTACTACGTGAGTGGAGAAACGTGTCGGTGACTTCAATGAGTTCTTGCAGGGGAACGGCAAGTGGGGTTTCTTTGTTATTCGAAATATCGGCACCAGTACAGGTGATGATGAGCGTGTCGCGTGCCGACATGACGGCGTTGAGCAAGCGTTGGCGACCATCGAGTGAATACATGGGTTCACCCACGCATGGGTTGTTGGCGAGCACATCGTCGCCGTCGCTGTGCGCTCCGGAAAAAGCACGTTCGTCGGCGCCGAGAATGGCGAGCACTCGGTAAGGAACATGTTGTTGTCCATCGAGTGGGGCAACAGTAATGGACTCATACTTATTACCAAAGAGAGCACGTTCATCGTTGAAGTAGGCGCCAAGAGATGCAACGAGTTCGTTCACCATAAATGTTTTGTCGCTGTGCGAAAGGGATGTTTCGGCATCGTGCTGAAACCTATTGATGGAACTGTGCAAGCGAGCCATGCTGGGAGCGTCTTTATAGGAAACCTTAAGGAAGCTTTCGATGATGCCGTACAACGTGGAACAGAAATGTTGTACCGTGATGCCCGCTGGTTTTTGGTTTGCATCAACTGCGTTCACTATTTTGACAAACTTCACGACACGAGAGATAAATTCCGACACAGTTCCAGCAACGTGCATGTCACTTCCGCCGATGCCGTCGAAAGGAACAACGTTGCCGGGGCCAATGCGGTCAACCTCGCCAGGAATGGCGATGCCCATCATGAGGCGGTTGAGGGCTGCATCCCATGTGCCAATGTCGTTGGTAGCAGTAATGTTCCAGTGTTCAGAACGGAGTTGTGCATTTAAGCCGTATCGAATGGCGAGGTCTTCCGCCCACGTAGCAATAAGAGTGAGTGCATCATCATCAAAATCAAAGGCACGCCGCACAGCGGGCAAGTGTGCAACGTCGAGTACATCGGTTGGGGAACAACGGCTTGTGAGTAGGTGCAGTACAGCGATGAATGCTTCAATAAGCGGGTCGCGGTTTGAAGCGCTATTACTAAGCACGTTGATTGGAAGTGATGGAAGTTTGCTGCCTGTGGTGGCGTGCGGCGCAAAGACAGCACTGATGATGGGAGCTGCTGCATCGATATCTGCACATAAAATTGCAAAATCACGCAGTTGCAAATCTGTGTTGTTATTCAATTCATGCAGAAAGGCATCGCGTAACGCTTCTACTTGGCGGGCGAGACCGTAACACGCGTGTATTTG
>CAIOHI010000073.1 GCA_903858075.1 uncultured Actinomycetes bacterium | reverse complement strand
GGGCTGGTTTGACGTTGCAGGCGTGGCTACAGGCGCATTGGAGTGGGCCATTCAGGATCGCCCTGTAACGGTCGTTGCTTCCATCGACCCTGACCCGTTTTTTGACTTCACCCAAGAGCGCCCAGAGACATATATAGATGAAGATGGTGAGCGTCAGATTCGCTGGCCCGAAAATGAGTTTCTTGTGACGCGGTTTCCCGAAGGATCTCGAGATTTAGTTCTGGTTTCTGGTGTCGAGCCCCACTTGCACTGGACTACCTTTGCCGACTGCATCGTGGAATGTGCACGCAAACTCAAGTGCGACGTTGTTGTAACGGTTGGAGCCACAGCCGACGGCGTTCCACATACGCGGTCTCCCCTCGTCTTTGGCAGCACAACCAATACTTCGCTTGCACGACGTCTCAAACTCTCAAGACCGCAGTATCAGGGCCCTACGGGTGTCGTTGGCGTCATTCACGAGCGGCTCGAACGTGAAGGCATTACTGCTGTGTCGTTGCGAGTAGGTGTACCCCACTATTTGGGCAATGCTCAACATCCAAAATCTTCTGCAGCATTGTTGCGCAAACTTGAGCATGTATTGGGCGTACCAACAAGCCACGGCGAGATGTACGAAGAGATTCAGCGCTGGGAAGAACTGCACGACGCTGCGATTGACGGCGATGATCAGACCACGAGTTACTTAGCAATGCTTGAAGATGAATACGACCGCCGCGTGGAGGAAAACATTCCTACGGGTGATGCGTTGGCCGCCGAGTTTGAAAAATTCTTGCGCGAACAACAAGACGGCAACGACGACACTGCGCTGTAGCTAGATCTCAGAAATGTAAAGAGCCCCGACCTTTCGGCCGGGGCTCTTCAACAGGGGGATGTTGGTCTTGCGACCAAACTTTTACTAGATGTAATTAGTTACCCGAACCAACGCGCGCTGCGTTGTTCTTCGCAACTGTCAAGAGTGCACCAGTAAGTGGTGCGTAACCCAACGACTCAGCAGCTGCTGGGGCGTATGTGTTGAGGATCCACTGGAGGTAACCGCTCACAACAATTGACTTCGACGAAACTGCTGTCTTGCCAAGTGCGTAAGTAATTGCAACGAATGGGTATGCGGTGGCATTTGCAGTCTGCTTGAAGTTGAAGGTAACAAAACCCTTCGCATCAATGTCAGAGTCCGCGATCATTGATGACACTGCAGCTGATGTTGGAGCAACGTACTTGCCTGCAGCATTCTTGATGTTTGCTGCTGCCATACCTTTTGCTGCACGAGTTGCGTCAGTGACAAAGGAGATCTCGGTGTAACCGATTGCTCCATTGGTGTCGGCAATTGCGTTTGACACGTTTGCTGAACCGCTTTGGCCCTGAAATGCTGCTCCGAAACCAGCAACTGCTGTTGCGCCACCCGGAATTGCAGTGGTGAATGCATCATTGACAGTCCACTTTGAGTTGATCGCGTTCAATGGCTTGATGAAGTTGTTTGTGGTGCCCGAACCATCGGAGCGGTACACAACAGTGATGGCCTTGGCTGGAAGTGTTGGAGTTGACTGTGCAAACTTGGCAACTTCTTTGCCGTCAACCTTGACGGTGTAAGCAGCAGCCTTGGTGGTCAACGTAATTGCAATCTGGCCCTTTGTGGCAACTGTTGCTGTCTTGACTGACTTCTTGTCTTCCAAGATTTCAATCTTCTTGCCCTTAGCAGCCTTGAGAGCTGCAGGTGTCAACGTGATATTCAGCGTTGCGGCTGTTGCTGAAGTTGGTGTCCACAATGCGCTCGCGCCCTTGTATGCACTCTTCTTCGTTGAGTTAGCCCAGATTGGATTGGCCTTCATGTCTGCAACGATTGCTGGGTCATTCCACATCTTGATGGTGCCATCAAAAATTCCGGCAACTGTTGGAATGCTCAAGTTAAGAGTTGAACCCTTAATTTCGTCGAGACGGTAGGCAACTGCTGTAGCGCCTGCAACGTATGGTACGTACACCCAAGGGAATGCAGTTGAGCCAGACTGCGATGAAGAAACCGCAGAGTCAGTTCCACCGAAATCGGTGAGGTTGGCAAAGAAATCTGTCTTGCCCTTCGACGAGCCGCCGCCTGGGTTG
>CAIOHI010000072.1 GCA_903858075.1 uncultured Actinomycetes bacterium | reverse complement strand
CTTCGAGGTAGTAGTCAGGGCGGAGATTTCCATTGGTTTGTGGCGTAATAAACACAATGCCGCCACCCGGGCCGATGTCGCCAGCAACGCATGCTCCACCGTCGGCACATGCAATATCGGTTGGAGTGAGTTCACTATTGCGTTGGCGACTGTCTGATGAGGTGCCGCAGCCAGCAATAGCAACTGCCATTACCGCCACGAGGCCGAAGGAAACCAGTTTTGATGGTTGACGTAACGATGAACGTTGTGAGGTGTGGTCGAGAAGTTTCACTTGAATGACCTCACTGGGCGTACGAAATGGATTGTTTTTTGAGCACTGCTCACCGGATCTTCGCCCGCAACAAAGTTGATGGCAAAAGCCTCATTTGCATCTCCATGCGATGAACTCCAATACGTGCTCGCAGCAAGATCTGGTGCGCATTCTGCGTCTCCACAATCAGCAAAGATCTTGCGCTGGACATACAGCTCTTTGAGTTCGTCTTGCGATGGCAAGAACCAATCGTCCTTGCCACCCGCACGAAGTTGATCAGCAAATTTCGCGGCGAACATCGTTTTTTGATCTTCTCCGGCAACACACCCAGCAACAATTGCTGCGGTGTTTTCCTTACCAGTACCTATTGCAAGATTTTCTGTGACCAACATTGTGCTTCCACAGCCCCACGACAAAGCCCACGTTGCAGGTGCGGCTTCAAAGCACTCTCCAGTGTTATTTCCCGTAGTTGATGCATCGATGAACACAACACCACCACCAGGACCAATGTCCCCCACCTTTGCCGTGCACTTCACTTCAGGCGCAATAAATTCGGTTGTTGTTGTAACTTCAGCAGGAACAGTTGTATCGCCGAGAACAGTTGTCGTGGTTTCACCAGGCACTGTTGTGCCAGGAGTAGTTGTTGTTGTTTCAACTACTCCAAGTGCAGCAGGGTTGTCTGGCAATGGAATGGAATCACCCGTTGGGTTCAACTTGTCGACATATTCAATAGCACCAGGTTCAGTTGATTGGAAACCCTTTGGTAGCGGCATCAAAATGTTAGTAAAGTACCAACGACGCTTGCCTTTGCTATTTTTTCCACAAACAGAAAACACGCCGACTTGTTTGCGGTTGCCGCCAAGCTTGATGCAGACCCAAGGTTTTTCTTTTGCGACTGCGTACCAGAATTTTCCAGATGGCAAGGTTGCGCAAACAACCTTCTGTTTTGAGATGGTCTTTACCTGACCGGCTGTTTTACATTTAGTACCCGCAACAAGAGTTGCATTGCGTTGGCGAGAGTCAGACGATGAACTGCCGCAACTCACCACTCCAGTGCCTAAGGCACATATAAGTAGGAACGTCAGCGCCGCACGAGATGCAGAGGGGCGCTGTTTAGCAAAATTGCCATGATTAAACATGGATTCATCTTACTTCTGAATCTCATGGTTACCAGTCGGCCCTATCTGGGGCGAAAGCCCGAGTTACAAGGCAGCAATGACGTCGACCACGAGCACGAGGTCGGTTTTAGCTGGCAATTTCATTTCCGTATTGCCCTCTGGGCCAAAAGCATCGGCAAAAGGAATGGTCATTTGACGCCTTCCTCCCACTTTCATCCCCGGAACACCTTTAATAATGCCTGGCAATGAGCCGCCCTCTTCCAAAGTGAGGCTGACCGGAGCACCCTCTGGCCAAGTGCTGGTAATTTTCTCACCTGTATCACCGCGATACGCGACAATATGAAGTGCAACAGTGTCGCCAGCAGCAATGGCTTCGCCCTTGCCCTCAACCAGATCTTTACTTTGCAAGGTTGACGATGCGGCTGCCCCGACAATAGTGAGTTTGGGCTCATCGGCTGGGTCGGTTGCCGGAATGATGCCGGCCATTTCCACTACGAAAGACAGAGCCGCACCAGGCTTAATTACAGAACCCGAACCTGAGTCGCCATAAGCAAGGTCTGCAGGAATATCGAGTTGGCGCATGCCGCCTGTTTTCATACCTAAGAGACCTTCATCCCAGCCTTTGATGACTTGGCCTTTGCCGAGCGTGAGACTAAACGGACTTGAACCAAAGTTGCCATCGAAACGTGTTCCATCGGAGCTCAATACCCCTACATAGTGAACTGCGATGAGGTCGCCCGCTGCCGCTCCGGCACCTGTGCCTTCAGTGATGTCTGTAATGACCAACTTGGTCGGAGCCACCTTCGGCAAAGTTACTTTAGGTTCTTCGGTTTTTGCAGGCTCGGTAGTGCCCGACGCACCATCTACTGCGGTATCGGCGGTTGCCGGCACAGTGTCGTTACTTGGGGAATCGCTCCCGCACGAGACAAGAATTGACCCACCTGCGAAAAGAGCTACTGCTATAAAAACTTGACGGCGAAAGTGAAAACGTGACATCCGACGACACTAACCGCTCGCAACAATAATAAGCGATTTCTTGACTAGCGATAGAGGCGTTTCATCATTAATCCCAACCACTCAATTACAAGAACAATTGCGAATACCGACATGATAATCGTAAGAGTAAGTTGGAATTCATAGACGCGAATTGACGAGATGAGAAGAAAACCAATTCCACCACCACCAACGATGCCCAAAATGGTCGACGACCTGAAAAACACATCAAACATATAGAACAGATGCGCAATGAAAGACGGCACAAACTGAGGGATGACTGCCGATACAAATTCCTGGCTTCGAGATGCGCCGACCGACACCAAAGCTTCCCGCGGCGCGGGGCTCACTTCCTCTAAGGAGTCTGCAAACAACTTTCCACCAAAGACCATCACTGCAATGGACATTGCGAGAGTTCCCGATACCGGACCAAGGCCCATTGCGCTCACAAAGATCACAGCAATAATCAGTTCAGGAATACCACGCACAGCCAAGACGATGATGCGCATTGATGTGGAAAACCACTTCCGCACATTGAGATTTCTGGCCATGAGCACGCCGACAGGCAGAGCCACGACGACACCCATAGTTGTTGCAACTATCGAAATTGCTATTGACTCAATAAGTCCAGAAATCAACATTGATCGTTCACCAGCAAAAGATGGTGGAACCATTTGTTTCAATACAATTTGGACCCGGTCAATATTTCCCAACATTTGGAACCAGTTAATATCTACCGTGGTAATAGCAATAAGAATTAATAGTGTCACCAACGACATGGCGCCCAAGCGGAAAAGTCTTTCAGATGTCCACGGTTGTACGATGCTGCGCCGCGCCAAAGAGTCGTTGAGAACCTGCGTGTCTCGACGTTGCTTCAGCCTTGCCCATAGCCGCGTGTGTTGACTTTGCAGACCTATGTTTGCTGCAGTCCCAATGAGTGATTGCCGTATCGCATTTGAAGCAAGTTCTGTCAACAATATGACGACAAAAAGCACCGTTACTGCGGCCAATGCTGGCCGATACTGGATGGTCTCTAGAGACTCCGAAATAATTGTTCCGATACCACCAGCACCCACGAGACCCAGCACCGCAGATCCGCGCAAATTGATTTCAAAGCGAAATAACGCAGTAGCAATCATTGAAGGTAGGGCTTGCGGAATGAGTGAAGACCTAATTGTTTGTCGTTTCGTTGAGCCCACTGCCATCAGCGCTTCGCGAGGAGCCTCATCTGCATTTTCTAGGGCATCTGCAAAGAGCCGACCGACCATTCCGATGGAATGCAATGCCAATGCGAGCACTCCAGGAAATGGACCAGTGCCAAAGGCAACCACAAAAATTGCTGCCAAAATGATTTCTGGCACCGCACGACTGAGAGTAATGGCGCCACGACTAAAGGCCCGCAGTGCTCGATTGGGTGAAGTATTTGAAGCAGCTAAAAGCGCTAGTGGGTAACTTAACAAAACCGCACCCAATGTTCCGAGAAGTGCAATCCACAAAGTTTCCACCATTGCGGAAATCACTGTTGAAATTTCAGTGAAATCCGGTGGGTACATCCTGCGAAAAAGATTAATCACATTCTGAAAATCTGAGAAAAATTCAAAGATTGACATGTCAATCTTGATCCAACTCCATAAAAATAGAGCAAGAAAAGTTACAACAATGACAATCTTGCTGATGTATGAAACATCAATCTTTGGTGCAAGTGGCAATGTCTCACCACTTTTAGTCATGCGTATTCTTTCTCTTCGGTTAATGCCACTTCTGCGGTACCGGTGCGGCGATATAGATGCATAATTGACTCTGGGTCAGTTTCAGCTGTCGTCAAGGTGTCAAGCACTACTCGGCCATCACGAAGACCCACAAGCCGATCTGTGCGACCCACAGCAAGTTCCACCTGGTGCAAACTGCATACAACTGTCATGTTATCTTCTCGCGCAATTCTGGTGAGAAGCTCTAGCACTTGAACAGATGACTCTGGATCAAGAGAAGCAACTGGTTCATCTGCAAGAAGAATCTTGGGCTTCTGCATCAAGCTACGCGCAATGGCCACTCGCTGCATTTGCCCGCCCGACAAAGTATCTGCCCGCTGGAAAACTTGCGAAGCAAGCCCAACACGATCGAGATGCTCCAAAGCTTGACGTCGAAGCACTTTCGAATATGAGCGAATGCCAAACCGTGGGCCGCGAAGTTGACCAAGCGCACCCACAAGTACATTCTCCATACACGTCATTCGCCCGACGAGTCCGAATTGTTGGAATACGAATCCAATATCTCGACGGAGAACACGTAATTCTGACGGAGAGCACTGATCGACAACAGTCCCCAAGATCCTTGCGTGACCAGATGTAGGTGTGTGCAAACCATTGAGAAGTCTCATCAATGTTGACTTCCCAGACCCTGACAAACCAAGGAGCCCTAGAACTTGTCCTTCAGGCACATCAAAAGAGACGTTGTCGACGGCAAGTGTTCCGTTTGGAAATCGCTTAGAGAGTGACGCGATGGAAATCACCGCGTCACTCTCAACTGCGTTTAGGCCTTGCAAGACGAGCTCTTTGTTGCCTCACACATTGCACGAATGTAGTCATAAAAAGAGTCCTTGACTTCCATGACTGATGCAGTGTTTTTGTCTTCGATAATGACGCACGTGGCTACAGCAGTACAACCGTTGAATCCTTTTTCAACGAAATATTCTTTATTCAATTTCTTCAGAACGATGTCTTTCACCGCTGCTTTGAAAGATGCAGGCAATGTACTGTTCAGAGAGAAAGGTCCATTCGGAATAGCGCCCGACTCCCAAACCATCTTGTACTCAGCTGGCTTCATATCTTTCAGAGTTGACTCGCCAATGATGACGCAACATGCAAACGATGCTTCGCACTTGTTTGTGGAAAGTCCTAACATCGAGTTGTCATGAGTTCCCTCAAATGAAGTAGTCATATCCTTCAGCGTCATGCCAGCATTGAGAATTCCTTCTGTAGGCACTAGGCCACCTGAAGTTGAAGTTGCCGACACTAAGCAGACTTTTTTACCTTTGAGATCTT
>CAIOHI010000071.1 GCA_903858075.1 uncultured Actinomycetes bacterium | reverse complement strand
TTCTTGGGTGCGGCTTTCTTAGCTGCGGCCTTTTTGGCAGGAGCCTTTTTTGCGGCAGCTTTTTTCACAGCGGTTTTCTTTGCAGGAGCTTTCTTTGCTGCAGCTTTACGGCCGCCAGCTTTCTTCTTCTTTGGTCCGCCGTTTGCTTCGATGTATTCACGACGTAATTGCAACAGTTCGTATGCGCGTTCGTTTGTCATCTGTTCCATGCGGTCACCGCGAGTCAGTCCGGCATTGGTTTCACCATCGGTGATGTAATCGCCGAACTTGCCTTCTTTACCAACAACTGGTTTTTCACTTGCAGGGTCAATTCCGAATTCACGAAGTGGTGGCTTTGCGGCCGCACGACCTTTACCAAATACGCGTGGTGTTGCGAGAAGAGCAAGTGCTTCTTCAAGTGTGACGGTGAGCAGTTGCTCTTCTGTTTGCAAAGAACGACTTTCTTTGCCCTTGTTTACGTATGGGCCGTAACGACCGTTTTGCGCAGTGATGAGTTCGCCGTCTGTTGGATCTGCGCCAACGGTACGTGGCAATGACAATAGGTCAAGTGCATCTTTCATTGACAACCGATCAATGTTCATTGTTTTGAACAACGAAGTCATCTTTGGCTTTTCCATACCTTCTGGTGGAACATCCATAGTGCCCCATTGAACATATGGACCGTAACGACCTGACTTAGCGAACACGGGGTAACCCTCATGTTCGCCCATTGGTGTATCTCCCTTTGGCGCTTTCAATAACGTGACTGCAGCATCAAGCGTGAGTTCATCTGGCGTCATGGTGTCAGGCACACTGGCTGTGTTTTCACCTGAACGAACGTACGGGCCGTACAAACCTGGCTTCACGATGACAACTTCACCGGTGTCAGGGTGTGCGCCTAATTCGAATGTGTTGACAGCAGCTGCATCAATAGAGCCGCCTTCAAGTTTGGCTGCAACGATTCCGTGGAGGCCTTCTTTGCCGTCTGTTCCGAAATAGAAATCATGAAGCCACGTTCCCTTTTTCACTTCGCCATTGGCAATTGCGTCGAGGGCGCTTTCAAGACCAGCGGTGAATTCATAATCAACAAGGGTGTCGAAGTTTTCTTGCAACAAACGAATAACAGAAAATGCAGTCCATGTAGGAACAAGTGATGTTCCCTTTTTCCATAAGTAATGGCCACGATCAACCATGGTGGAGATAATGCTTGCCCACGTTGATGGACGACCAATTCCCTTACTTTCCAATTCCTTAACCAATGATGCTTCGGTGTAGCGGGGTGGAGGAGTGGTGGAATGCGATGTTGGTGAGTACTCACTGACTGGAACGTTTTGACCAGGCGTAAGAATTGGAAGCAACAACGCATTTTCATCATCGGCCGGAGTTTCGTCTTCGTCGCGAGATTCTTCGTACGCCTGGCGATAACCAGGGAACGTAATGGTGGTTCCGCTAGCTGAGAACTCACAGTCAGTGCGCTGAGCATCTGCTGCTGTTGCACCAAGGCGAACACTGACGGTAGTACCGAGAGTGTCTGCCATTTGTGAAGCAAGTGTG
>CAIOHI010000070.1 GCA_903858075.1 uncultured Actinomycetes bacterium | reverse complement strand
GTGAAGCTTCAGGTTCAATTTCTTCCAACTTTGTATGGTCAAAAAGCTCAATAGATTCAGGCTCTTCTGCTTCTGCTTCTTTGAAAGCTTCCACCACTCGTTCCAACACAATGGTCGGAACGGGTCCTGTTGTGGGGGCCAAATTGATGTACTCACGTGGCAGGTCATGATCGACCGAAACAAGTCCAATCATTACGTCGTCAGTAGCTAAACGTGCCCGTTCAAAAGCATTCAACAACCGGTCACGATTGTGAATGAGTTGTTCAATTTGTTCACGCGCAAGTTCTCGACGACGTGCAAGTTCAGTAAGAACTTTTTCACGATATTCGCGAGCTTCATTCACCATGTCGCGACCCTGCTGTTTGGCGAGTTCAATTTCAGCCTCTGCATCGGCAGCAGCATCTTCGCGTCGGCGAACAGCTTCTAGTTCGGCTTCTTCACGCAAGCGTGTGGCGTCGGAACTTGCTTCCTTCACCAAACGAGTTGCGGCTTCTTCAGCCCGCAAACGAATTTGGCTGCTCGCTTCACGCGCTGTGCCCAGTACTCGGGCGGCTTCTTCACCTAAAAGCGTTGTCACCACTTCTTCATCGAGCATTCCTGGGGCAGACATCCCCCGGGTTTGCATGGCTTTGAGTTCGCTCTCTAGAAAGCGCTCACGCTCTTGCAGGCGAGCCATCTCGGCTGACACCATGCGCAAAAAGTCACGAACTTCGGTCTGATCGAACCCGCGACGGCTGACGTTGAAAGATGCCGCACTCACCGCTGCAGGCGAGGAAGGGTCGGGACGTGAAAAAGAGATCGCCATTTCAAAGACAATACGCTGTATCACCCCTCTTCTTGTGGCATTCCCCATGCCACACAAGGCGTGAACCTTATTGTTTCAGCCCACCACCGTATTTTTGAAGCACCTTAAGTGCCTCGTCGAGGGTCTTCACGGGAATCACTGTAAGTGACTTCCCCGCTGTTGCTTTTGCATCGGCAATTTCTGCCTCAGACTGTGTAGCAGGCACAAGAAACACCTTCGCTCCCGATGCTTTCACCGCAACTGTCTTTTGATGCAGTGCCCCAATTGCACCAACATTGCCATTTTCGTCAATGGTTCCTGTTGTTGCCACTTTGACGTTTCCCGCCAATTCGCCAGGCGTGAGCTCATCAAGAAGCGACAACGCAAAAGCAAGACCAGCCGACGGTCCGCCAATTGTGTCGGTGTCGATATCTACCTCAAAAGGAACATCGACAGTGCGCGTATCGGCTGGCACAAAGCCAATAATGGCTCGGCTGGGTTCGCCCGGGCTTGGTATGAGTCGTACCTTCACTTCGCGGCGTGATTTGTTGGCATCGCTATTCAAGTCGTGAATGGTCAGAGTGACCACCGAATTAAGTTGAGCGCCTTTCATTGCCTGTAGCAAAACATCGAGGGTGGGCGTCGGCTCGCCATTGACCGCATCGATGACGTTGCCTGGTTCCAAAACCTTGCAAGCGGAATCGGCGGTCGGGGCTTCATTACAAATGACTTGTTCCAAAATGACTGCGCCGTACTGGAACGACACCTCGTAGCCCAACCGCTTCAACGCGACATATTCAGCTATTTGCTTTGCGCCAATCATCGCTTGGTAACCCAAACGGCGCAGTGCGGTGGGGTTTGTATCGCCAAAGCGTTGCTTTTTCGTTTGCACATTGATGTCGGCGTCGACCCAACCCACAAAGCTCTCAAGGGCCGTGAGTTGAGTTCCAAATGCAGTGACAAAAAGAAAAGGATTTTCTGAGGTGTAGCGCTTCGCCCCATCAAATGACAGACGTGGCCCCACGGCATTGGTTTCACCTGGGGCAGTTTCCCAACGTTGAACAGGCATTGACCCCGACACCACAATGGCTAAAGGTGCGAGCCATGCCAAAGTGACAATGGGTAAGGCCCACCACAGTCGCTTGTGTGGTGTGGCAGGTTGCGGCGGTGGAGGTACCATTAGCGGCATCGTGCTCAATAATTTCTCCGGGTTTAACTCAGTCATATCGCTCTCGATTGTCGCACTCTCGAATAGTGATGTCACCATACGAGCAATTGTCGTGGCCTTCCTCGCCTGCGTCGCCATCTTTCTTCTGGGTCGAGGCAGCACGGCTCAAAACCTCATCGATAAGTTCCTGAACAATGGCTCAAAAAGGACTCCCCAGCCACTTCTTGTGCGTGTTGACCGACGCCAACAACCCCTCTACGAAGAATCCACACCTGCGCGCAAAGCACAGTCGTCGGCACTCTTACTGGCTATTGCCATCACAGTTGGGGCCACTTTGGCCTTTGCGCTTTCTTTCGTCGTCAGCGCAGCTGTTGGTTCCGTTACAGGGTTGCTGAAGTAAAAGCATTCTTCGCGCGCCACTCGTCATGCAAGCCCACGAAGTTTTACTCGCTAGCCAAGAAGGCAACTATGAATTGCTGCGTGTGGCCTTCGCACACACCAGCGACCACATTCGCTCACTTGCACTCCACGGGCTCTTAAAAAATAATGCGCTGACCGACGAGAACATTCGTCTTGCTGAGGAAGACCCATCGCGGTTAGTGCGTCATCGCTTGGCCCAACTCGGCGCGCTTGAACCTCGCATCAACCTCTCCGTACTTTTGCATGATGTCGACTTCGCCGTTGCTGAAACTGCTGCATGGTCGCTCGGCGAACGAGTCGACGTCACTCCTGAAGAATTTGCTTTACTCCTGGAAGGCGGCGCGCACCACGACCACGCCATTGTGCGCGAATCGTGCATTGCGGCGTTAGGAGCCATTGGCGATCAACGAGCAGTGCCCGTCATCTTGCAAGGTTGCGCCGATAAACCAGCGGTACGGCGCCGCGCCATTTTGGCCCTTGCCCCCTTCGACGGACCAGAAATAACGGCAGCGTTAGAAAAAGCTCTGCTTGACCGCGATTGGCAGGTGCGCCAAGCCGCTGAAGACCTTCTGGCTATTGAAAAAGAACTGTAAATTCGCAACAATTCATCTCATGGTGCCGATACCCACACTGGGCCAGAGAAGTTCTAACGTAAACATATGGATGCTGCACTAATTGAACGGCTCACTCGTGAAATGGAAGCGCAATTTGCTCGTCCGGGCGAACCCGCGGGCTTCCCCAAGTTTCACGATATTTCAGTCGATCGGTACATCACCGACGAGTTCTATGAACTTGAACGCAAACATTTATGGTCAAAAGTTTGGGTCATGGCAGGTCGCGCCGAAGATATTCCGAATCCAGGCGACTACTTCACGTTCGGAGACTTGAAAGTTCCCATTGTTGTAGTGCGTGGAAACGACATGAAGGTGCGCGCCTATTACAACACGTGCCAACACCGAGGTGCACCTGTAGTGCGCGACAAAGTGGGATGCGCCAATCAACTGCGTTGCCAGTACCACGGTTGGGTGTACAGCATCGACGACGGAAGCCTCGTCAGCATTCCCGACGAACGCGACTTCATTGGTTTTTGTCGCGAAGACAAATTTCTCACCACTATTTCCTGCGACGTTTGGCAAGGTTGGGTCTTTGTAAATCAAGATCCCAATGCTGCATCACTTCAAGAGTGGTTCGGCGTTCCCTTTGCACAAATGGAAGAACTCGCCGGCGAAGAGCTACGTGCAGTCGGCCCCCGCAGCATGACCATTCCATGCAACTGGAAAGTCACAGCAGAAGCATTTTTTGAGGTGTATCACTTTAAATTTATTCACGATCGTGGTGGCTGGTCGGCACTCGACAACCGCGGTGCAACCATGGGCCTCTTCCCGAATGGCTGCAGTCGCATGGTTACTCCTTTTTCTAAAAGGGCAGTGGAAATGCGCGGCATGAAAGATTGGTCAGACTTTCAAAAGTTTTCCGATCCTCGGTTCATCGATATCCCTTCGGTCAACAACCTCATTCGCTCTACCAGCACTGCGTTTAGTTTGTTCCCCAACCTCATTGCACCTGTTGCTTCTTATGGCTATCCGTTTCTCATGTTTTGGCCCATCGATAAAAAAACAACGCGCCTCGACTGGGTGCACTACGCACCAAAAGATTGGGAAGGCGATGAGTTGCCTCCACATTGGCAACAGCGCATGGATGAATTCGACCACATCATGGATGAAGACAAGCGCAACATGGCGCCAATGCAAGAGTCACTCGAGTCGCCTGCAATGAAAGGCATCGTGGTGAACTACCAAGAGCGCCGTATTTGGAACTTCCATGAACAAGTTGACCGCATGATTGGCATTGAAAATATTCCCGAACACATGCGCGTACAACAACTTCTCGAGCCATACATAGAGCGCGAGTAATGCCTGCTGCACAAAAACTACCTGCACCACAACAGCGATCAGAATCCACTGTTGAACTAGTGCTGAAGGCTGTCATTCGGCATCTGGAAGAAAGCGGCGAATCTCATCTCACCATCGATGACATTCTCTTAGAAACTGGCGTATCAAAAGGGTCGCTATACCATCACTTCGGCGACCGTGAAGGTCTCATTTACGCAGCACGTATTGCTCAATACAGTTCTTACCTTGAGAACGATTCTAAAGAATTACGTCAAGGTCTCTTAACCTGCGATACGTTCGACCAATTCGTCAAAAATTTGCTAGGCCTCACTATTTTGAGCGTGAAAAAAAATGAACGCAAAATACGTGCGATGCGTCTCAACGCAATTTCAAGTGCGTATGGCCGCCCAGACTTGTGGCATGCGTTACAAGAAAAACAACACCAGTACACCAACGCAATCACCGAAGTTTTTGAATATGGTCAGAAAATGGGCTGGGTGCGCACCGACGTCACTGCTCATGCACTTGGCGTGTTTGTACAGGGCCATGCACTCTCGCGCATTTTGGTTGACCTTGACCACAACCAGCTGGAAGCAGAGTCGTGGGAAAAAGTAATGAAGTTGACTTTTGATGTCATCTTCACGTCACCCACGAAGTAAGAAAATTAAATGCGCGTGAGACGCACCAGTGGAATACGACGTTCTGTCTTTTCGGCATACGTGTTGTAGTCGGGCCAAATTGCAGCCATTGCATTCCACAACCGGTCGCGTTCTGCGCCCTCGGCAATAGTGCTGGCAGTTGCCTGAAATACATCGCCCTTCACTTGCAAAGTTACTGTTGGTGCATCGAGCATGTTTTTGTACCACAACGGATGATTTGCATCGCCACCACGTGAGGCGACAACGATGTAGTCGGTGCCGTCCATTCCATAAATGAGTGCACACCGGCGTTGTGAACCAGATCTTCTTCCTGTTGTGGTAAGCAACAAGCAAGGTACGCCTTGCCACATGTGGCCATCTTCACCATTCGTTGCAACGTATGTTTTGATGTGGTTGGCAACGAACTCAATGGGGCTTTCCAAAATTTCTGACATGTTGAAAGTCTAAGGTGCGCGATGAGCAACTACTTGCACAACATGTGCCTTGCCCGCGTGCAGGGAACCTTCCACTACATCACGTTCCACTTCTTCAATACGGTCAAATACCAAGCCAGCAAGTTCTGAACGCAACAGCTCTGCTGTTGGCATTAAAGAGGCGTCTTTAGGACCGCCCGTGTTATTGGCAATTTGCGCTGGGGTATATGCCTCGAGCACAAAGACTCCGCCAGGCTTCAAACCGGCCACAACTTGGCGATGCAATTTTCGGCGCAACTCTTGAGGAGTATGGGCGTAGATAGACACCACAAGATCCCATGAATTCGGTTGAATATGGAAGGTCTCTAGCTCGCCACGCTCGGCCATGACAATGACACCTCGCTGCAAAGCAAGGCGCAGAGTCTTTCCCACTCCTTTTTCCGATTGTTCAATGGCGGAAACAGTGAAACCCTGCTGCGCCAGCCACACGGCGTTTCGACCTTCACCCTCAGCCAGGCTCAGTGTGGCACCACGCTTGAGATTCGTGACGGCAGATACAAGAAAATCATTGGGCTCAGTGCCGTACGCATAGTCGGTAGTAGCAAATTTTTCATTCCAAAAGTCACGGGTACTCACTTCACAACTCTAGTTGTCTGTTACACCCCACACCTATCGTTCTCATATCGGCATTACGCCCAGTTACGCACTTCACAAGAAAGCAGAACATGGGCGTATTACAGCTTGTTCCATCGCAAGACCACAACAATTCAGTTCGGCAATCTCTGCGCGAACTCATGCTCATTGAGGTTGCAACGCTCAACACCGAGGGGTTACGCCGTGCGCTCAAAAAACTTTCCGAGGTGCACGCCTGGGTCGACTCTTTTCACGTGCATCTCACGCGGCGCCTCCAAGAGATATCGGCGGTATCACAAGCTGTGCTTCCCGAACAGGTGCTCACCTCTGCAAGTGGCATGACCCGCAGCGATGCTCGTCGCGAGTTAAAGCGTGTTGAAATACTCAATGAGTTTCCTCAATTAGAGTCGGCGCTTCAGGTGGGGGCTGTTTCTAGCGCACACATCGACATTGTTGCGCGCAACATGAACTCCTTCAGTACTGAAGAACGCGTACACATTGTCCAACAAAGCGAGTGGCTCGCCAATGTGGCCACACATTCCACTCCCGACAATTTCTCACGCGCCATGAAACAAGCCGTCATGAGCCTCACAGCAAATAATGAACTCGAGCGCTTAGAACAACAGCGTCGCAAAACCTGG
>CAIOHI010000069.1 GCA_903858075.1 uncultured Actinomycetes bacterium | reverse complement strand
TCGGTTTTTGTGATGTCTGATGGTTCTGTATGGACGTCTGGGTCTATTGGCAGTACAGCTGGCACGTACTACCTCGGCGATGGAACAACGGGCTCACGCATACTTCCGGGAAAGATCGATTTGCCCTTCGGTGTCGATACCGCAACTCCATCGTCGCAAATTAATCAACTTTCCTGCTCACGTTTGCATTGCCTCATCGCTGTTGCCTTTTCTGGAGCCTCAACGATTTATGGATGGGGTGATGGTTCGAGTAGACAACTGACTGTTGGTACACAAACCGACTATGCGTATCCCATTGCTATTAAAAACAACTTAGTGAACCCGCGCATCGCTGCCGGATACCAGTTCAGTTTGTATGTCGACATTGGAGCTAACGGAACGGGTGGCACCGCATATGGCTGGGGAGCTAACTCATCTCGCCGAGCAGTTCCCACTGTGGCAACGAATCCGCTCCTCACTTTTTCCGAAGTAAAGGACATGACCATTCCTGCTTCGCCCGCAACAGTGAGTGACATCATTGCTATTTCTGCTGGCTATTTACACACCGTTGCCCTGCGAGCGAATGGAACTTTAATGACGTGGGGCTACAACAACTTTGGGCAACTTGGTGCAGGAACCACCAATACGGCGACGTACTTTGCGACCCCTTCCCTGCCAACAGGAAAAGCAGCAGCTCAAATTGTCGCCCAAGGTGACTCGACTCTCATTCGGTGTTCCGATGGCTCACTCGTTGGTTGGGGCAGCGCCGCGCGGGGTGTCTTGGCATCAGGTTCCACCGCCAGCCTCCTCACCCCTACTTCCGTTGCGAGCGGGTACACCTTTAACTACATAGATATTGCAGGTCTTGGCGGAACAGCAGCCGCTTCCTCTTATCGCAATAGTGGCGTCGGCATTCTCACTTCTGGAGCAGTTGTATCTTGGGGTGCCAATACATACGGACAAATTGGCCGCTCCGACTGGCCTGCGTCAGCCACAGCAGTCAGCGCATATTCCACTAGCCCAGTGCAAGCACTCACCAGCAACACAACAGCAATCAACGGTGTTGATGCAGTAATTGCCGGAGGAATATGGTCGGCAGCATTCGGTTTCTATACCGCCCCCACACCACCGTCGGCACCAACATCGGTGAGCGCATCTTCAAACGCATCGAAAGCCATCACTGTCACTTGGGGGCTGCCCACTTCTCCAAATGATTTGGTGTCATACAACGTGGTCATTCGACGCGCAGGTGTTGTTGTGGCACGCGTTGGCGCCCCAGCAGATGCAACTTCGCTTACTCTCACTGGTCCCACATACGACATCATCAATGCAAGTGCACACAGCGTGACCGTAGAAGCACTGAACACCGTTGGCACCGGCCCAGAGAGTTCTTCAGTCAGTGTCACGCCTATCGGAGCGCCTTCTGTGCCGCGCTCGGTTCAAGCAGAGCCAACGTCGAGTGGCATCAGACTCACTTTTGCTGCGCCGAGTGACAACGGCGGAGCGAGCATCAGCCGTTACAACGTTGTGGTGGTCGACTCAGGAACAACTACGCAGCGCGCAACAGCAACTTTGGCAAGTTCCGACACAACCGCACTTATTACCTCTGGCCTTGTAGTTGGTTCTTCCTATGACGTCTCCATCAGTGCAACAAATACGGCTGGTACGAGTGATGCGGTAACCGTGACAGCGGTTGTACCCGGACGCCCATCTGCGCCTCTTATTTCTGAAGCCCATGCAGAAGGCACTGGTGACATTGTGGTTACTTGGACCGCACCCGAGAGCGATGGCGGTGCACCCATCACTTCCTATGTTGCACGGGCGTATTCACGTGGAACTGATTCTGTTGTGGCAACGAGTTTCAGCTCGTTGTCAAGCACCAGGTCTCTCACACTTGCTGGTCTCACCAATGGCACGCTCTACGACATCGGCGTGATTGCATCACAAGACAACTCCAGTCAATCAAATGCAATTGCAGCAGGTGGATCAGAGTCAATTCGCACAACTGTGATGGCTGGTCGTTTGCCCGCTCCCACCAGCCTCAGCATCAGTGATCTCAGTTCAGGGTCGGTCACTCTTCAATGGCCGAGTGTCTCGAATGCCACCGGCATTACCATTACCGAGTACTCAGTGAAATATGTACTTAGCGCAACAACTTCAACAACAACCGCAAGCACTTCACTCTGCACAGCAGGCGTGTGCACTAAGACTCTTACTGGCTTAACTAATGGCTCTCAATACACAGTATCCGTGGCCTCTACATCGTCAAATGGCACAGGAACTTACAGCAACACCGTTTCGGCGACGCCTCGCACGGTTCCCGGGGCACCCGAGAACATTGCAGTTGAGTCGGGGAATGCGAGCCTCGTAGTTTCATTTTCTGCACCCACATCTAATGGGGGCAATGCCATTACGGGCTATACGGCAACCGCCACATTGAGTGGAGTGACCGTCGCAACACAAAGCGTTGGCGCAACAGAAACGACCGCCGCACTCGTCGGCCTTGTCAACGGCACGACCTACAACATTCAAGTCATTGCGACTAACGATGAAGGGTCATCGGCGGCCGCAACAGAAACAGGCACTCCAGCAACTGTTCCAGGTATTCCCACCATTGCCGCAATACGACCAGGCTCCATTTATATTGAATGGCTCGCACCCGACACCGGTGGCTCCCCCATTACGCACTACGCAATCACTGTGGTTGACCCAATGGGAATCACAAGCGAGTACATATCAGGTGCTGGCGCTGTCACCGGCACATCCTCGTGTCTCACCTCTGCTCGCACCTGCACCATCACATTAGTAAGTACTTCTATTGATTCAACGCTTCCCACCACAACACTGGTTGACGACACGCGATACTCGGTATCGGTTGCTGCAGCGAATGCTCAAGGAGTTGGTGACACCACGTCGGCATTTATTGTCACTGCAGGTCAACCCAACGAGCCCACAGCACTCACTGCTTCAGCCGGCAACCGTTACTTCGACGCCTGCTGGTCTGCTCCGACATACACACCATCGTCTGCAGCAGTCACTTCGTATTCGATACAAGCAGATCATTCAGATACCACGAGCACACTCACGATTAACCCCGATGATCTCGTTGATAATGCTGCTGCGTGTGCGTCTCCACTCGTTGGCGTACGAGTAGCAGCATTTGACGACGGCAGCATGCTTTCTCCCGGGGAAACTTATGCATTGACAGTTTCTGCAAGCACATCACCATCTGACTACGTGTACGGCATGTCTTCAACATCTACGAGCGTTACTCCCTTTGCCGCACCAGGTGCACCAACCGTGACCGCAGTTCTCGCCTCAGAGACCACAGCTCAGGTCACGTGGAGTGCGAGTTCGGCAAATGGTTCTGCGGTTACTTTGTATACCGTCACAGCGAGCCCTGGATCTCACTCATGCACATGGACATCTGGTCCACTTTCATGCACCATCACGGGTCTGAGCGATTCAACTTCCTATTCATTCACCGTGGTTGCCACCAATACCGCAGGCAATGGCCCCGCTTCAACAGTGTTTGCTCAATCAACTGAATCCACTACGACCAGCACAAGCTCCACCACCAGCACTAGCAGCACCAGCAGCACTATTCCTAATGCGACAACGCAAACGACGGCTGCGGCAACTACCCCACCCTCGCTCACCGTTCCCACTGCCACAACAATTGCCTCTGCAGTAAAAACTCCAAAATGGATATCCACACCAACAAAACTGGCCTATGGCAAGTCACTCCTTGTTGCTCAAAGCACAGGCGCATCGGCTTCTTTCTCCACGTCAACGAAGAAAGTAACTCTCTTTTACTCCGTTGGTCCCAATTATGGAAAGCTCTCACTTTTCTTAAATGACAAACGCACAAAAATCATCGATCAGTATTCCAGCAAAGCCGCAAGACGTTCGGTCACCATCACGAAATCGTTCCTGATCAAGAAAATTACACTTGTTGCTCTTGGTCAAAAGAGCAACAAGTCAAAATCATCTGCCGTCAACATCGACGCACTGTCATTTACTTCTTCAACATGTGTCAAAAAGTGCGTTACTAACCCTGCACCTCTTGGTTCCTTTTCAGCTTTCGCCGTTGCCTTGAGACAGTGGTGGGCTACACAGCACGAGCAATAAGTGCCGCATCGCGCACCGCAACTTGAATAGTGCGCGATCCGTTGGCATCACCAACAACGTGCACAGGGAAAGACGACCCCACAAGGGCATCGGCAAGTTCACGGTTCGATGAATTAAACCCGCACACAACCACCGTATCGGCAGGCAAAATGCGCGGACGCTCAGTGCCCACTACTTCTACGTGCACGGCATCTTCTGTAATCCGACGCACTGCCGAGGTCGGCAGAAATTCAAAGGAGCCAGAAAAAAGGCGCTCACGTGCCGGCAACACTGTTGCTGGCGGGTACGGAACAGTTGCACCAATGGTTTCATGGCGAGTCACAAAAGTGACATGTGCACCCGCCTCCATCAACTTGTCGGCAACAGAAATTGCTTCATACGAACCCGTGTCGTCGAACACCACTGCGTGCTTGCCCACTTTTGCGCGACCACCAAAACCGAAAACATCCCATGGTGAATACACGTGAGCCATATCACTTCCGGGAATAGGCTCGGCTGGCCGTGCTGCTTGAAAACCATCACGGCGTGGCGATGACCCTGTTGCAATAATCACCTCATCGGGCTTTTCTTCGTTGATGATGTCGGGGTCAACTGGCGTCGACAAACGAACATCAACACCTAAGCGTTTTACCTCTTCAGCTAGCCAACGAGTGATGGCACCAATGTCGGCCCTGTGTGGTGCGGTTGCTGCAATAGCTACTTGCCCACCTAGTGACTTCTGCATTTCAAAGAGCACTACATCGTGTCCACGCAGCGCAGCGGTACGCGCGGCTTCCAAGCCAGCTGGCCCGCCACCAACAATGACCACCTTTTTTCGCACTGCAGATTTCTCGGGCACTTCAAACTCGGTTTTGTGTTCTTGACCTGCAGCAATGTTCACTACGCAGGCCATTTTGCCGGTGCTCATGAGCAGACCCACACAACCCTGGCTTGAACCAATGCACGGGCGAATTTCTGCTTCACGGCCATCGCGTGCTTTTGCCACCAGGTATGGGTCGGCAATAAGCGCACGCACCATTGACACCATGTCGGCAATGCCACTGCCCACCACATGGTCGGCATGATCGAGCGTCATAATGCGACCCGTCACCATGGTGGGTACCGACAGTTCGCGCGTCACTGCTTCGCTCTTGGGCAATTCATAGCCAAGCGGGTCGTCCATGGTCGACAAAAGCTTGTAAAAGCGGTAGTAACTGCCAAGCGAGACATCGACAAAGTCAACAAGATGTTCTGAATACTTCGCCACTTGCACTGTGTCGTCTGTTCGCATTCCACCAGGAACTTCCTCATCGGCTGACAAGCGAATGCCCAACGGGAAGTCGGCACCCACTTCATTGCGAATGGCTTCCAAAATTTCCACCAAGAACCTGTTGCGGTTTTCAAATGTGCCGCCGTATTCATCTTCACGATGGTTGGTGGCAGGCGACAAAAACTGCCCCACCAAATAACCGTGCGCAGCATGAATTTCAATGCCGTCAAGCCCGCCGTCTTTTACACGTCGAGCAGCACGAGCAAATGAAGCAACAACTTCATCAATCATGCCCTTCGTCATGGGGCGAGGCACTACGCCTGTACGTGGGTTAGGAATATCACTTGCACTCCACGGTGCGCCACCGAGTGGGTTCACCCCCGTTGCACTTCCTCCATGCCACAGCTGCTGAAACACCTTCATGCCATGCGGGCGAATAGACGCCATCAACTTCTCATAGCCACCCAATACACGGTCGTCATAAACAGGAATGTGTGTTGGTGCACTCGGGTGAACGCCCGCAATTTCCAAAATGGAAAGTGCTACTCCACCCTTTGCGCGTTCGGTGTGGTATGCCATAAATGCATCGCTGGTGTCGACCCAGCCCGCACCGGTGGAATGCGCAGTGCGCACAATGCGGTTGTGGAGAGTAATGCCACCCACCTTGAGTGGTTGAAAGACATTTTCGTACATTTAATTGCCCCACTTCACTGGTAGTACTTCGAAACCTTTGAGAACTGCAGCCTTCACAAGTTGGCGCTCGCCATTACTTTGTAAATTTGGTAGGCGCGTAAGCATTTCTTGTACTGCAAGCTGCGCTTCCATACGTGCGAGTGGCGCACCGAGGCAATAGTGAATGCCCACTCCAAATGCAAAGTGCTTACGCAATTGCACGGGGTCGCGCTCCAAACTGAACTCTTCGGGGTTTTCCCACACATTGGGGTCGAGGTTTGCCGAGCCGAACAGCGCCAGCACCTTGCTGTCGACAGGAATATCAACACCTTGCATGCACACCGGCTCATCGTTGGTGCGAAACAGACCATGCACTGGTGCATCAATACGCAAGCTTTCCTCTACGGCAATTTCAATGAGCGACGGGTCGGCAATGAGCCGCGCAGCAAGTGCAGGGTTATCAATGATGCGGCTCATCACATTGCCAATGAGAAGAGTGGTAGTTGCGCTTCCTGCCACCATCAAGAATTGACAAAAGCCCATCACGTCTTCTTGTGTGAGCTTTTGCCCATCGCGCTCAACAGTGAGCAAGCGAGTAAGCAGATCGTCGGGCGCGTCTCCACCCGCTTCAATGAACGCTGCACGGGTTTTCACATGGGGCCAGAAGTACTCACCAAAGCTCTTATAGGCCTGCGCCGTCACATCGCCCATGCGCCCATCTATAGCCGACACTGCTTCAGCCATGGGCAATACCCACTGGCGAAACTTTTCAATGTCACTCACTGGCGTACCGAGTAGCCAACACATAATGGTGAGCGGAATAGGCATTCCTACTCCACGAATGAGATCGCCTGCGTTACCTTCGGTTGCCGCGAACTGAGACACCACGTCTTTCACCAGCACTTCAATGTCGCCACGCATCTCTTCAATTGCCGAGGGCTTGAAGATCTTTGTAATAGCTAAACGATCGGTGGTGTGCTTTGGCGGGTCAACCGATACCAATACTCCGCCACCGTGGTACGCAAGGCCCGGACCAAACTTGCTCTTCCACACATCGCTATCGCGCAGCACAGCAGCCACATCGGCGTTTTGCGACACCACGAAAAATGGCGCCGGTAAATCGGCATGAGCAACAGGGCACTGCCCACGCAGTTGCTCGAAATATTCGGCTGGTCGCTCTTGAAAATCGTGTGAATCTAAACTGAAATCAACAGACATGTATCCCCCTTGAGCCTGATTCAACAATACCGAGCAGACCAAGCCCACCTACTTGTCAGAGAAATACCCAGCAGTCTCTGCCACACGGGCCAAACACAAGATTTCGTCTAACAACTGAGACGGCACTAACCCCTCAGCCACACCTTCTTCCGCACTTGGCATTGCAAGGAGCGACTCAATATCTTCCATTAGTCGAGGCATCCGCATGGAATGCGCAAACTGTTGAGCAGCAGCACTTGGCGTAAATGCCGTGCCAGCATGCGTCGCCTTCAATAAGCCGCACTCCATTTCATACACAATGTCGCCAGCTTGGATGGTGAGTGACGGCGCCTGGCGCAGCGCTGTGGCCTGGCGGTGCCGTCGCAAAATGGTATTGATGGTCTGAATACGATCGCGAATAAGAGCAGCACCTTCAAATTGACGAGCAGCAGAATGCTCTTTCATTTTCTCATCGAGCAGTTCAAGTACATGTGTTGACTTTTGGGTCAATGCGTCGGCCACGGTTTGCACTATTGCGGCGTAACTCACAGGGTCGGCCGAACCCGAGCACGGACACTGCGCTAGCCCCAGTTGCGCTGCAGAACATACGGGAGCATCGGGTGACGCCACATAATTACGCCCCATACGCACGGTGCATCGACGCAATGGAACTACCGATTCAATGGCCTCAATCATTTCCCTCGCCATCGTGCGCGTAGAAATGGGACCAATAGAAATACCTTTTGCGGAAGGCACCTTGGTCACCACAAGTCGTGGCCATTCTTCATCGGTCGTCAGGCGCACGTAGCAGTACTTCTCACTACGTGTTCCCACAAAGTTGTACCGCGGACGCAATTTGCCTATCAGGCGTATTTCCAGCACCTCGGCAGTAACGGGGTCGGGTGTCTCAATAAAGTGCACGCCCTTCACCAACTTCAGCAGTGCCCCCACTTTTTTGCGCGTCTCCCCCGCACCAAAGTAACTACGCACTCGGCTGCGCAAGTTGGTGGCTTTACCTATGTAAAGGATCTTTCCACCAGCATCAACAAACATATACACACCTGGTGTGCGTGGCAGATCTTGGGTCAGTGACAATTTTGCCGACTCAGGGTGTGCGCCTAACGACGGGAGCATGATGAGGTCGTCGAGGGTGACCACGTTAAAGCCAGAGGCCCGTTCAATGAGATAGTGCAATAGGTCGCCAGTGGCAAGAACATCGTCAAGAGCACGGTGTGCAGGTTGATGCTGCAACCGCAAACTTGAAGCCAAGGTTGCGAGCTTGCAATTCGGAACTTCTGAACCCACCAAGCGCCGAGCAAGTGAAACCGTGTCAATAACCACGTTGTTCAGCGTTGCTCTGCCATCTTCAATGAGTGCCGCATTAATAAAGCCCACGTCGAAACGTGCGTTATGAGCAACAACCACTGATGTACCAATGAACTCGAGAAGTTCGGGGAGCACCTCTTCTATTGAAGGTGCGTTATGCACCATGGTGTCAGTAATTCCTGTGAGAAGCACAATGTACGGAGGTATGGCATGCCCTGGGTTAATGAAAGTGTTAAACCGCGCTACTTCTTCACCGCCCACATACTTCACTGCGCCAATTTCTGTAATGCCGCCATTCTTTGCTGAAGAGCCCGTGGTCTCTAGGTCGAGGACACAAAAGTAAACGTCTTGCAGGGGCAAACTGAGAAGTTCTTCAACCGCGGCAAGCATCACAGGCACACTATCCAAAAGAACGAATTGGCCTAGTACGTATCGCCTTCATACCGGTTTCAGAATTCGGAACAAGCCACTTTTCCCTATCAAATTCTTGGCCGTCTTTGAAGTTCACTGTCCACGCATTATTGAGGTCATATTCGCTGGAGGTCCAATAAAAACTCTTTCCAAAGTTCCCCAGGCGAGGAGTTGCAGTACCCAAGGTGCGATACACCAAGCGCAACTCTTCTTTCGATGGCAGGTACCAGTCGTCGAAGCCACCGAAGACCAAAGTGCTTGCGTACCTCGCCGGGTAGTTCCCCCTGCGATACCTCTGCACAATCTGTGAAGTGTTGCCTTCCCCCATTCCAAAGGCTTTGGCGACCACCCGTTGCACTTTTGCCGACACTTTTGCGTTACCTATATATAAGGGAGTCTGTTTGTCGTTGAAGGTCAACGGCTTCCAGGGAATACCCGCCACTTCAGTTTCCACCGGACCAACCTCGAAGTATCTGTCGCCGTCACTACGTGGCCCGGCATCATGGAAAATGATTCCTCCTGCTGGTCCAACGTCACCCACCGCACATGGCCCGGTATTGGTGCATGAATTGCCGGTCATCGTTACTGGCGAGCCAGAGGGCTTTGTCCCTATTCCCGCAGGAAACGACCTCATGGCAACAAGATGAAAAGGTAATGAAGGAAAACTTGACCCTGCATGAACTTGGCTTTTACGCAGCTGCTTGTTGCCATTGCTCTGACCCACTTTGTTTTCATCGGTGAATTGCGTGCCGTCTTGAAAGAGTTGATACCACGCATACTTTGCCGAGTTCTCCGATGACGACCAATATGGCATTGGTAAAACTTTCGGCGTACCCACAATGATGCTTGCGTTGTACACCGCGTCAAGTTCATCGCGCGACGGAAGGAACCAGTCGCTCTTTCCACCCGTACTGAAATCATCTACAAACTTCGCGGCGTATTTTTCTTCACCATTTTGCGCAACAATCACTGTGGTATTTTCACGACCCCATCCAATGCCTTGTCGCAATACAGTTTCACCTTCGTAGACCGACTCCGCTGTCTTCACCGACCATGGCAGCCCGCGCCCCTGAGTGAGGGGCAACACTTCAAGGTAACGGCCCCACCACTTCACTTCACCTGCGTCGTACACCACGGTTCCGCCACCTGGCCCCACGTCGCCCACCTTGCAGGTTCCACCAAGTGCGCATGTTCGCGCAGATGCACTGGCAGGTGCGACGACCACTACAAGACTCACAGAGATACAGAGAACCGCAAGACAAACCTTCAACCTCATACGTCAGGTTTAGTACACACCTATACAGAAGTCACGACAGAACTAGCCGAAATAGCGCACAGGGCGAACGTAGAAGTTATTTGCTTTCCACCAAGAATTCATTTCACCAGTACTTACATCAAGCGCATAGGCCCAATCCTGTGGAGAAGAAGCCCATTCTGTTGATGACCAATACTTACCTTCAGTAAGCCCAATCTCTGTACGCATTGCATACATCGCTAAAAGTTCATCCTTTGAAGGCAGGTGCCAGTTTGAATACGACCAGCAGGTCTGACCAGTGTTTACCGAGCAATC
>CAIOHI010000068.1 GCA_903858075.1 uncultured Actinomycetes bacterium | reverse complement strand
TTATTGGGCCTCATTGGCGGCGCTTGGGTAGTACTCACTGCACAGCGCAACATTGCTCGTATTCAACACTCTTCATTTCACTTTGGAATAGCCGAGCGTTGTGCAATTGTTTTTTGCACAATCGACATCGCAATGCTGCTCGCAAAGTCGGCCGACCGTTGGTTTGCAACTATTGGTCTCGTCGTCATTGGTTGTGGGCTTATTGCAATTGGCATCATTGACGCATTCACACATCGTGTACCGCGATACATCAATGGTCTTGCCATCACGCTTGGAGTTCCACTATTAGTTCTCGATGCAATTGTTCATTGGGACTTCGGCAATATTCTGCGTGCTGGTGTTGGTGCTGTGGCTCTCTTTGCATTTTTCGTTGGGCTGAAATCAATAGCCCAAGGAAGTTTTGGTAAGGGTGACGTGCTCTTAGCTCCTCTTGTTGGGTTTGCACTTGCACACAACAGTTGGGGAGCGCTACTTGGTGGCGTTGTGGGCATATTCCTCATTGGTGGAGTCGTGAGCGCAGCGTTATTGTTCACTGGTCGCGTATCTCGCAAGAGTCGAATTGCCTTTGGTCCGTACATTGTCGTCGGAACATTGCTCGCTCTCGTCATCTAGAAAATCCTGCGTCGTTTACCTTCTAAGATGCAGGCATGAGCGAACTTGAAGACCGACTCGCCGTCGGCGACATCATCATCCGTTATGCCGACTCCATTGACCAACTCGACTATGACCGTTATTGCACATGTTTTACTGACGACGTTGTGGTGACCGGCTTTGGGGCTGAACCCATTGTTGGCTTAAGCGCCTATCGCCCGTGGGTAACAGCAGCGCGCAATAAATACGGCCGCACGCAACATCTCATTGGCAATATTCAAGTAACTGTCAACGGAGACACCGCAACGTTGCGTAGTTATGTTCAAGCAACCCACGAGTTGCCCGCCGACCCAGACCACCTCATTATTTTGTGGGCTGCATACAACGACAAGTTGGTGCGCACCAGTGAAGGTTGGAAAATTACGCATCATGAACTTGAGCGACTCGTCAATGTGCGGCGCGTTTCTGCGGCGTCACTATAAATTCTAAGAAAGTATAAAGTCACGTGAAAGTTCATTTAGTAGACGGAACCTACGAGTTGTATCGCCAGCACTTTGGCCAGGCAACAAAACATGCAACACCACCACCGTTTGCTGCCACTATTGGAGTTCTTGCGTCAACACTTCAACTTATTGCCGACGGTGCAACTCATATTGGTGTTGCTTCCGATCATGTTATTGAAAGCTTTCGTAACGATCTTTACGACGGATACAAAACAAGTGAGGGCATGGAGCCTGTCATACTGCATCAAATTCCTCTAGTGGAAGACGCTTTGCGAGCCATGGGCGTTGTGGTGTGGGCGATGGAAGAATTTGAAGCCGATGACGCACTGGGTTCGGCAGCACGTGTTGCTGCAAATGACAAACGGGTACAGCAAGTAGTCATGCTGACTCCCGACAAAGATCTAGGACAGTGTGTAGAAGGCAAGCGAGTAGTGCAATTCGATAGACGCAACAATGTCATTATTGACGATGCAGCAGTGCGCGAAAAATTTGGTGTTGGGCCAGCATCAATTGCCGACTACTTAGCGTTAGTGGGCGACACCTCAGATGGATTCCCCGGTCTTGCTGGTTGGGGAGCAAAAAGTGCAGCAACAGTGCTGGCAAAATTTGAACACATAGAGGCAAGTCCCGACGATGAAACAACATGGGATGTTGCAGTACGCGGGGCGACAAAGCTTGGGCTGACATTGCGCGAGAATCGCGAACTTGCAGCGCTATTCAAAAAAATTGCCACAGTCGTGACCACTGTGGAAGTTGGAGAAGTAGACGACTGGCAATGGCACGGCCCGACGGCAGAATTTTCTGCACTGTGTGATGAACTGGGAAGCCCACAGTTGGCCAAACGAGCAACAACGTTGGCCCAGTCTCGTTAACAGCGACTGAGGCACCGGCCAGGCGATCTGCGGCACACGCCTTGTCCCGATGGAGGCTGCTGCCTTCCGGCCCTGACCTGGTTTGCGGGCAGACGTTGCACAGGACCCGACCGGCACCTCACTCGCTGCTGAAGTCAGGCTATC
>CAIOHI010000067.1 GCA_903858075.1 uncultured Actinomycetes bacterium | reverse complement strand
GTCGGCTTCAATGCCGCCGCCGGGGAGCACCCACACAGAGCGCGCAGGGAATTGCAGTAACGCCAACAGCACGTAGTTGAGTTCATCAACAATGAGACCCCGCACCGCTTGGCGAATACGGAGATTGCTGATGTCGGGCGTTGGCGAAATCAAAGAGAATTAGAAATCGACGGTGGCAATGCGGTCTGCGTTGTACACAGTTGCTTTGGCGTCGACACGGTATTTGAATGTTTCTGCACCGCTAATGCCATGCTCACCGAAAAGGGTACGCATATTGAAGTAGTTCTCGTGCAAGAAGTGCGCTGCAAGTGACGGTGCATCGGTCCACAATTCGTATACCGAAATGATGCCTGGCTCACATGGGTCGGCGCTAAACACGTATGCCTCGCAGCCGGGCTCGTTGTCGCGAGTTGCCTGCTGAAGCGGCTCTGAAGCTTTCACAAGAGCTTCACGCTTTGATGGTTCAATGAAAATTTTTCCGGCAATGATGATCATGGTTTTCCTTTGTGTCTGATTTATACGTTATTCGTTCGGTGATTCATTTAAGCCTTCGTTGAAGGCTCGGTACGTGTCGTAGATCTCTTTGCAGTTCTGGCACATAGGAACCTGCTTCGGGTCGCGTGACGGAACCCATACGTGGCCGCATAGCGCCTCGAGGGGAGTGCCGTAAATACGGGCTTCCATCACTTTTGCTGCAGCCGATTCACCTGGTTCAGTTTTCACAATGTGGGCCACAATGGGCTCAGCAGTTTCAAGTTCTTGGTCGAGCAGTGGCTCGGTACGGGCTGGCAAGACCGTGAGTGGAGCCATATTTGTAGCGCGCATGGTTCTAGTCAATCAGATGTACAGCGCCCTTGGGGCTGTCGTAGACTGAACACATGCCGTTATACGAGTATCGCTGTAGTGCATGTGACACCGCTTTTGAAGAGCGCCGCCCCATGAGTGAAGCGTCGGCCCCTGCACAATGTGCCTGTGGGGCAGAAGCTAAACGGCGCTTGTCGGTGTTTGCCTCGGTGGGCAGTGGAGCCCCAGCATCAGCCCCCGCCCCTGCACCACGTGGTGGTGGATGTGGCTCTGGGTGTGGTTGTCACTAACTGTGATTTTGGTTGACCCATCACATTGGTGGTTTCGCGACAAACGGTGGTGTCATTTAGTGAGCGACTCGAACCTTGACGAACTGCATCTCTTTGCCAAAGAACTTGGAGTGCCGCGCAAAGGATTTCAAGGAGATCACTACGACATTCCTGATGAGTACCGCACGCGTGCAATTGCCATGGGTGCTACTGCAGTGCCAAGTAGAGAGTTATTGCAACGTTTAAAGGCGGCAGGGCTGCGCTTTACGCCAAGCCAGCGACGTGCATGGGGCTCCACGTTGAGCCCCGACCTGAAGAGTGAAAACCACGTACACACCAATTGAGTAAGACAATGCCGGCGTGGTCGCATACATCGTTGAAAGAAAACCAACGCTCGGCGTCGTCGTTGGTGGGCAAAGTATTTTTCTCAATAGTGAGCACGTAGCAGGCGCTGGCGCTTGGGTGTGCCGATGCAATGCCCACCACGAGATGCCCCAGTGCTTCGCCGCCGTGAGAAGGGCTGAGCGGATGTGTGATGGGTTCGTACAGGGGAGCAGTAAAAAGCCCAATACCTCGCCGCGATGAGTCGGTGAGTAAAACGAGTGCTTCTTCGCGAAACGGACGTGAGACACACATGCTAAAAACGCTGAGCGCTTGTGCTGTGTGGGTAATGGTGTCGATATAAGGACGCGGAACGTCGACGAGGCTATGCACCGAGGTGTGCTGGGTAGTTGTGTTCACCTCTTGAACGTAGAGGTGGGGTGCTATACGAGGGAATATGCCACAAGAAATGCGGCAAGGGAAATAGCAAGAGGTGCTGCGTAGCCCACCCAGGTAGGCATACGGCGATGTGAAGGTGAAAACAAGAAGAGACCACAGAGCGCACCGCCTGCAAGACCTCCGAGATGCCCACCAATAGAGATGCCCGATACTGAAACCGTTAATACCAAGTTGAGTACCAAAGTGAGCCCCAGGCCTGTTTGCATGGGGTTAATGCCACGCAGTCGCATGCCAACAAACGCAGCGCCCATGAGCCCAAACACAGCGCCCGATGCTCCGCCCGTGAGTGCATCGGGGTTTGCCAAAAGAGCTCCGGTGCTGCCGGCAAGGAGCGCAGCGAAGTAGACCAAAGTAAAACGAGTTCGACCCATCTCGCCTTCCATCATGGAGCCGAGTTGATACAAGAGAAACATGTTCATGCCCACATGGAAAAATCCGAAGTGAATGAACCCACACGTGATGAGTCGGTACCACTCGCCGTTGTATAGAAATACCTTTGCGAGTCCGAGATCGACGAGGTTTTTATTCATTCCACCCGAATCAAAAAATGAAGATCCGGTGTTGGTGTAAATGAAAACTAAAAGATTAATAGCAATGAGAATTTTTGTTGCCAGCATTGGCTGAGCTGCATTCCAATACCGCGCACGTGTGCGCGCATCGGGGCGGTCACGTCGAATGCAGTCCACGCAGTGTGAGCCCACTGCTACCTGAACAAGACAATCGGAGCATGCGGGGCGCCCGCAACGCGTACAGCTACGCCCAGTTGGGCGCTCTGGATGTCGTGTGCATTTCGGAAGTACTGGGGGTGGCAAATTCACGAGGCGCGCTCTGCTTCTTCGCGATGGGTCAAATACCACTCCACCGTTTTCTCGAGACCAGCACGGAATGTCACTTGAGCTTTCCATTGCAGCGCGTGCTCGGCTTCACTTGCATCTACACGGCGGCGGGGCTGGCCATCGGGCTTGGAAGGATCCCACACCAACTTGCCGGTGAAACCCACTACTTCGGCAATGGTTTCTACTGTTTCGCGAATGGTGATTTCATGGTTGTTGCCAAGGTTCAACGGTTCAGCAGAATCGCGAACTTCTGCTGCACGCACAATTGCTGCAGCTGCATCTTCCACGTACAAATATTCGCGACTTGCACTTCCGGTGCCCCACACCTGAATGTTGCTATCGCCACGTTCTTTTGCTTCAACACATTTTTTAATGAGTGCAGGAATGACGTGTGAAACATCGGGGTGAAATTTGTCGCCAGGCCCGAAAAGATTTGTGGGGATGAGATAAGCAAATTTTTGTCCGTATTGCGCTGCATTCACTTGCGCGTGCACAAGTAAAGCTTTTTTGGCAATGCCGTAGGGAGCGTTGGTCTCTTCGGGGTAGCCGTCCCATAGCGAACGTTCATGAAAAGGAACGGGGGTGAACTTCGGGTAAGAACACACGGTGCCAAGCACCACCGTTTTTTCCACCTGAGCATGGCGACACGCCTCAATGACGTGGGTGCCCATGAGCAGGTTGTCGAGATACAAGGGTGCAGGAGCCACTTGGTTGTAGCCAATGCCCCCAACGCGTGCAGCGAGGTGCACTACGTGGCTGGGTTGGTACGTCGCAAGCATTCGGGCGGCTTCGCCGGGCATGGTGAGGTCGAATTCAGCCTTGTGTGGAGCACTAACCGTGGCCCCGGCAGCGCGGAACTGTTGCACCACAACGCTTCCAAGAAAGCCATTGCCTCCGGTGACCAAAACGGGACGATTTTGCCAGAAGTCGCTCATGCACACTCATGGTAGGCGCACGGCAGGCACAATAGGGGGGTGCGTGTGGCTTATAGCTTGGAACAATGTTGGCACCGGGTCCCTGGGGGCACCGCTGTGTACGGCATCGAGTTGGCAAAAGCCATTGGCGAATTGAACAATCGCGACACTTCGGGTCATCACGAGGTGCAGCTGCTGGGGGTCGCTGGGCGCCACAAGGCAGCACCACTTGATCCATATTGTCCTCCCATTGCCATTCACTCGTTGCCTTTGGCGGGGCCATACCTGTACGAATCGTGGCTGCGCTTCAACTGGCCAAAAGTAGAAGGTGCAACAGGCGCAATTGACCTCGTGCATGCAACGAGCATCATTCCTGCAGCAAGTAGCGCACCACTTGTCGCCACCATTCACGACCTTGCTTTTTTGCATGAGCCAGAACATTTCACCAAGAGAGGTGTGGGCGTTTTCCAACGCAGTCTTGCAGTGCTGCGCAAGCGAGCTACACGCATTATTTGTGTTTCACAGGCCACACTCGACGATTGCTTGGAAAACGGATTCAGCGCAGAGCAGCTTCGGTACGTTCCAAACGGGGTACATCACATTGATGTTGGCAATGAACAAATTAATGAAGTTCGAAAGAAATACGAACTGCCATATCAGTATTTACTTTTCGTTGGCACTTTAGAACCCCGTAAAAACCTGCAGCGCCTCATAGATGCAGTGGCAATGCTTGGCCCCGATGCACCGCCGTTGGTAGTTGTGGGGGCGAGCGGTTGGGGAAGTGAAATTGTTGCGCAGTCGCGAGTGAAAATGCTGGGCTTTGTGCCGAGTGCCGACCTAGCAGCGCTGTACGCAGGGGCCGCAGCATTTTGCTACCCCTCGTTACGCGAAGGGTTTGGTTTGCCCATTTTAGAAGCCATGTCACATGGCGTGCCGGTGGTAACAAGCTTGGGAAGCTCAACAGAAGAAGTCTCGGGCGGTGCTGCGGTGTTGGTAAACCCCAATAGCGCTGCAAGCATTGCCGACGGTATTTTGCGCGCGTTGGAAGATCGTGAAGCGCTATCGCAAAGTGGGCTCGCTCGGTCACGCTCGGTCACTTGGGAACGAACAGCGGCACTCACCGTTGAGGTGTACCGCGAAGTGATGGAAGAAACTAAAGGCCCATCTCGTGACTGATGCAGCAAAAGCAACTGAAATCGCTATCAACTTATTGTGGTGCGTGCCAGGAAAAGTGGGGGGCAGTGAGCAGTACCTCACACGTCAACTTGCGGGTTTATGTGGGCACAGTGAGTTCAATCTGCATGCATATGTTCCGCAAGGTTTTGCTGCAGCGCATAGTGAACTAGCCGACGTTGTTCGTATGCATGAAATGCCGTTAACGGCGCATAACCGTGGTGCACGCATTTTGTATGAAAGTACGTGGCTCAACTCTCGTACAAAAAACGCTCAACTCGTGCATCATGGGGGCGGAACGCTGCCAATGCGCGGCAACAGCAATACGTTGCTCACTGTTCACGACGTGCAGTACCTCACGTACCCCGAATATTTCTCTGCCGTGCGTTTGCGTTACTTGAAAGCAATGATGCCGCGATCTGTCAAACGGGCGCGAACAATTGCTGTTCCCTCTGCCTACGTGCGTGGTGTACTCATGGAGAAGTTTTCGTTGCCAGGTGAAAAAATTCATGTGGTTCGACACGGAGTAGAGGCACTTGTGCGCAGTGAAGAAAACATTGCTCGCGTGCGGAGCAAATATGGCTTAGAGAATGTGGAGTATTACATTTACCCCGCAATGACACACCCACATAAGAACCATGCGTTTTTGGTGAACCTTCTTGCTGGTCCGTGGAAAAATCGTAATGAGCACGTGGTGTTCATTGGCTCGCCAGGGCGGGCTCACGAGGAACTTCTGGCGTTGGTCGCACGTCTTGGTGTCTCTCATCGGGTGCATATTGTGGGCCGGGTGGAAGGCCTTGAACGCGATGCGTTTGTTGCAGGTGCGCGTGCACTGTTGTTTCCTAGTCAATACGAAGGCTTCGGAGCGCCGCTCATTGAGGCCATGTCGCTCGGGGTTCCTGTGGTGTGTGCCAATACGGCAAGTCTTCCTGAGGTAGCAGGTGACGCTGCATTGGTATTGCCGCTCACGCTCGATGCGTGGAGTGAAGTGCCAAACATTATTGACAACACATCTGCAGAGCTCGTACAACGCGGGCACCAGCGAGTGCAGCATTTTTCACTTGCAGAATCGGGCAATGATCTTGCTGCAACATATGAAAGCATGTTGAAATGAGTGTTCGTCCAATAGTGGTGTTGTGTCCGCATTTTACACCCGACACTGCGCCAACTGGGGTTGTAATGACCCGCATTGTTGAAGAACTCGTACAACGTGGTCACGAAGTACACGTGGTTACGTCATTGCCTTGGTATCGCCAGCACCAAGTAGAAAAAGAATGGCAAGGCAAAGGAAAGAGTTGCGAAATCACTCCGTGGGGTTCCATCACACGCGTTTCTCCTTTTGCGGGGAAAGATAAATCTCACATTGCGCGTCGGGCTGTTGGCTTCGTTGGTTTCAGTGCGCTCCTTGGCATCCGCGGAATATTTGCCGGGGGTGTTCGGCGCCGAGCACATGCTGTCATTGCAATGTCGCCACCACTTACCTTGGGTCTCACTGGTTGGCTGGTGGCTCGAGTGCGCCGAGCTCCATTGGTTTTCAACATTCAAGATGTGTTTCCCGATGCGGCTGTTGCTACAGGAAAAATAACCGACAAACGTATTATTTGGCTGGCGCGCTGGCTCGAGCGCACGAGTTACCGCGCAAGTGATGCGGTGGTGGTGTTGTCGGAAGACCTACGCGAAAATCTTGTAGCAAAAGTATCTCCACGTGTCGCGCAACGCATCCATGTCATTGCCAATTTCGTTGACTCAGAAAATATTGTTCCACGCTCTATTGCAACTCCATATCGCAAAGAACACGCTGGCAATGCCGACACTGTGGTGATGTATGCCGGCAATGTCGGTTTTTCGCAATCAATTCATTTGCTCATTGCCGCTGCACGTGCGTTGCCGCGTGTCATGTTTATTGTGAATGGCGAAGGTTCCGCACGCGGCGAGCTAGAAGCGCAAGCGCAAGGTGTCTTCAATATTCGGTTTGTGAATTATCAAGATGCGAGTCGACTCAGCGAGGTATTGGCCAGTGCCGATGTGCATGTGGTGCCGTTGAAGGCGGGGCTCGGTGCGGTGAGCGTGCCATCAAAGGCGTACTCCATCATGGCTGCGGGGCGCCCGCTATTGGCTGCCATCGATGCAGACAGCGAAGTCGCTCGCATTGTGGAAAATGTGGGTTGCGGACGTGTGGTTGCTCCCGACGAGCCAGAAGCATTTATTGCCGCACTCTCGTCAATGTTGGAAAATCGCGATGCGATGGCAGAGATGGGCGCAAAAGGTCGGTCATGGGTGGTGGAAAATGCGTCTCCCCAAGCGGTGGGCGAGGCCTACCACCAACTCTTGGGTGCCATGTCGCCTGCGGAATCGCTGTAAAACCGCTCTTCAGCAGATAACCTCGTGATTTCGTGGGTAAATCATCTTCAGCCAAAAAAGTCGCCCGACTGGCTCAAAAGGGCAAAGGGAAAAAAGTCCGCTTTCAGGGTGGAACAGTTTTCCCTGCAGTCATTGTTGTTGTGCTCCTTGTGGGCCTGAGCCTCGTGGCCTACGCCCGGCAAAGTGCGCCAAGTGGTAACGAAGCACCAACCACTAACGACCACTGGCACGTGTCGTACGGCTTCTATGGTTGCGACAAGTACCTTCCTAACCTCATTGGCAACAAGGAAGAACCCGTCGATCCGAACTATGTGAAGTACGGCATTCATAGCCACGATGACGGGGTCATTCACTGGCACCCATCAGGTCTTGCAACAGGTAGTCGCGCAAAATTTGGGCTCTTTCTCACCGTGTATGGCATCAAAGTCAGCGACACAAAATTGGAGTTCCCAGCCGATCAACAAACCGGCATGGTGTACGAAGAGGGCGAAACAAAGTGCTACAAGAAAGACTCTGAGCTTCGCGCTTACGTCTGGAATCAGTACGACAAGCCTGAAGATCGCAAAATGCTCATTACCGACTTCAAGAATATTCGCATCGACCGCGATGGCATGGTTGTCGTTATTGCATTTGTTCCTAAGGGCGCCGACGCTCCACCACTTCCAGAATCGGCAGTCAACTTGCCTGAATTAGGTGCAGTCGACGGCGCTGGTGCAACAGCTACAACAATTGCGGGTCAAACCACCACAACTGTTGCGGGTGAAACCACCACAACTGTCGCTGGTGCAACAACTACAACTGTTGCTGGTGCAACAACTACAACTG
>CAIOHI010000066.1 GCA_903858075.1 uncultured Actinomycetes bacterium | reverse complement strand
GAGTAGAAGCGCCCCTTTCAGGGAAAAAGAGATCGGGGTCAACACCAAGACAGTTGGCCTGATCTTGCCAACCACGTTCTGTACTCAATTCATCCGTTTCTGGGAATTGCATTCACTTGCCTCCCGCTCTGCAGATCACCAACATCCAGAAATGGCATGCAGTGATGGCAGGGCTGTAATTACATTGCTGTCATTCTGCCAAATCCTTATGAAATAAGCAAGTGCGCTCATTTTGCCCCTCCGAGGGCCGCCCCGGCGGAATCGTCACTTTTCGGCTGGATGCCAAAAACCCCCGTATTTATTGATGTTTTGCACCTACAACGCCCGTTTTTGGCTCATTTATTGGGGTTTTCGGTATGTATGTACTATCGCGACCGGCTGAGCCGACGCTTGTGTTCAATGAAGTCGACGAGCACATAGTCACCCAAAGTTTCCGGGGTGGTGAAAAAAGCACGCCCCTTATTGATCTCGGTGAGCCGCTCGATGAACTGACGTAAACCACCATTGGCATCGAGCATGAAGGTGTTGATGACGATTCCGTCGCGGGTGCACTTCATGACTTCAGCCAAGGTTGACTCCACCGTTTCTCGCACGGGTGGATAGTTGAAAAACACGTCTCCTTGCGGAGTGATGTGTGCAGTGGGTTCACCATCGGTGATCATGATGATTTGCTTTGTGCCATGTTGTTTAGACAGCAGTTGACGAGCGAGCAAAAATCCGTGCTGCATATTTGTTCCGTACGCAAAATCCCATGAGACCGGTGGCAGCTGTTCTGGAGTCAATATGCGGGCAGTTTCACTGAACCCAACGAGCCCTAAGTAATCGCGAGGGTATTGCGATGTAATGAGTGAGTACAAGGCCATTGCAACTTTTTTTGCAGGCAAGAAGTTGTCTCGCATGGGCATTGACATGGAGAGGTCAATCATCACCACAGTCGATGAAGAAGTGACATGTTCTGTACGTTCAATTTCAAAATCTTCTGGGGAGAGCTGAACTGGAGTTCCTCCGCCCTGACGACGAATTGCATTGCGCAGAGTTTGCTGAAGATCGAGACGGAATGGGTCGCCATACTCATACGGCTTTGTTTCGTAACGACGCTCGTGGCCACCACCGCTTTCGCGCATTTGATGCTGACCAATTTTGTCTTTTGCCAACTTCCCAAAAAGGTCGCGCAAAGCATTGGCCCCAATTTTGCGCAAGCCTTTTGGCGTGAGTTCTAACTTGCCTTCTTTTTGGTTAATTAAGCCTGATTCTTCAAGCATTTTGGTGAGTTCAGCCAGGCGCTCGAGCGAACGTGCGGAGTCTTCGCCCAGTAGTTCTCGCACACGATCGAGGTCGGCTTCAGCAAGTGCGCCAGGAGTTGTGGCATTGCGCATAAAGCTTTCCATTTGATCGAGTTCGCCGAGTTGCTGCATGGTTTTCATGGCTTCACCCATGCCCATTGGTTCGTCGCCGTTGAACTGGTATTGACGCTCCCAGCCGGCACCCGGAACAAGGTTTTGTAAGCGCTCGCTCAACCGATCGGCTTGCCAACGAAGATCCATGTCTTCTAGTAACTGCTCGGAGAGCTGCTGCATTTGCGCCCGCTGTTCGGGGGTCATGGAATTCATCATCGCCTGCATTGCGGCCATGCGTTGGGCCATAATTTCTAAAAGTTCATCGAGGCTTTGCGGGTTCTCAGGAAAGAAATCGCCGAATTCATTCATGAACTTTTCAAAT
>CAIOHI010000065.1 GCA_903858075.1 uncultured Actinomycetes bacterium | reverse complement strand
GCGTCGATGAGACGTACTTCTCGTGCCCGAATGCGATCGTTGTACCGTGGTTCGTTCGTCGCCGTAGCTATGGCCGTTCACTCCTGTGCAAGTGGCTCTCCCTTTCGATTGCCCAATAAACCTGGATAACCGTTAAAAGGGGCACGCGAGGTCGCGCAGCACGCAGCACGTGCAACGGGACCCAGACGCACTCCCGCTAACGGGGTGGCTGGGTGGGGCGAACCCACTTTTGCCGATGTATTGCTGGAAAGACTACCGCCAAAATGCTGCCTTCAACCGCTTTTGCCATGTACCGTCACCTGCGTGAATATGCCTAACGACAGCGCAATCCCCCAAGAATCTGAAATCGACTTAGCTGAGGCGGCCGAAGCCCTAGCCGAGACCCGCCAACGCCTCGCCGAGGTTCCTGCCGAGATCGTTGTGGTCAACCATGTGATGGGCCTTTATGAACTCGCCGCCATTCATTTATCGGCTCAACCGCCTCGCCTCTTTGAGGCTGCTCTGGCCATCGACTCGGTTGCGTGCTTGGTGGAAGGTCTTGAAGGGCGCCTTGGCGATGAGGAAGCAACCTTGAGGCTGGCGCTCGACAACATTCGTATTGCCTTTGTGCAAATTAAAGATGCGATATTAAAAGACGAAGAGGATATGGCTTAGTCGTTTTTCTGAATATTCCATGCTTCTGACTTACTGAAACGCATGACAATTTCAAAAAGCACTTTCTGCCCCGCCGCTATTTCACGGGAGCCGTCAGCAATAGCGATGCAGTGAAAGAGATAACGATTGCCACTGGCGGTGTCGATGTAACCAAGACCTGCCGGAGAATCGAACTCGACAACGAGACCAGCAAGAACGCCTTCTACAAACGGGGCATCGGTTGCGGCAAAGGTTCCCATTGATTAATGAATAATTTTGGAGATAGGGATTTCAAGAATGTCGCTGGCTCCTGCGTCTTTGAGAGCAGGTATAACCGTGTTGATGGTGCGCTTTTGCACCACAGACTCGATGGCGTAATCGCCTGAAGCCAAGCGGCTCACCGTTGGCGACTTAGCTGATGGCAACACCTTCAACACTTTTTCAAAATTTTCTTCACCTACATTGAGCTTCACAAGTACCTGCCCACGGGCTTCCAATGTTCCAATGAGCAACGTATGAAGTTGTTCCATTGCGTGACGCTTTTCTGGGTTCGCCCACGAGGCGGGGTAAGCAATGAGTTCCGTGTAACTCGTGAGAATGGTGTCGATAATACGCAGGCCAGCTGCGCGCAAGGCCCTGCCCGTTTCCGTAATGTCGACAACGCAGTCTGCGATATCGGGAATTTTCGCTTCACTTGCCCCATACGACAAGCGAACATCGGCTTGTATGCCTTTGGCTGCAAAGTAACGCTTCGTCATTTCAGGATATTCACTCGCAACTCGTACGCCTGCTGGCAAGTCTTCCGTACGTTGCACTGCAGAGTTTCCGTCGACGGCGACAACAACGCGCACCGGGTTACTGGTTGCCTTTGAATACTGAAGCTCGCCCAAACTGTGCACGGTGCTACTTGTTTCTTCTACCCAATCACGGCCCGTAATACCGAGATCAAAAAGGCCTTCAGCGACATACACAGGAATTTCCTGAGGACGCAAGATACGCACTTCAACAACACGGGGGTCGTCGATAGAGGCGCGATAGTCAACTGAGGACGAGCGAATGACGGTGAGATCGGCAGCCTCGAAAAGTTCGAGGGTTGCTTTTTCTAATGAACCTTTAGGCAAGACGAGGCGAAGCACCCTTGCATCTTACGAGAATGCGTAATGGATGCCTCGGGATTATTGCTCTCAGTGCTGCGTTGGGGTTTCACACAGCAATGCAAGAGCATGTGGAAGCACGTCGATAATGGCGCTGAGCTGCTCAACACAGCCTTTAGGGCTACCAGGCGTTGTTACCACGATGCATTGCCCCACTATTCCGGCGACTCCTCGCGAGAGCCGACCCAAAGGGTTCACTGCCCGCATTGCTTCTGACAAACCAGGAGCCAACCGCGCAATGACGCGAAGCGCACCTTCTGGGGTTTCATCGCGAGGCGAGAACCCCGTACCACCGGTAGAGACCACAAGTCCAGAGAAGGAATGGGTCATCACCGAAAGTTGCGCAAATACCGTTTCTTCCCCATCGGCACACAGGGCATGCTCTACCACCGTGAACCCGTGCTCTTCGAGGAAAGCCACTAGTGCTCGACCAGAGAGATCTTCTCGATGGCCAGTAGATACGCCGTCGCTGACGGTAAGAACTTTTGCCTGCCATGAGGTGGTCATGATGCATCCTTATTTGTAGAGGAAGAAACGAACTCAAATTGGTCACCAACAGACACTCGCAACCCATTTGCCCAGTCTCTGGCGAGCATTGGTTTTTTGCTTTCTGCCTGCACATGTGAAACCAGTAGATGGCCGTCTGAGGTATGCACAACGATTCCGTCTTTTCGCATTTCAATAATAGCGCCGACAGCAGGACTAGAAACTGAAATGTTTTCCGATGCATTTGTGTGCACACAGGCATCGAGAATCTTTACTCGTTGATTTCTGAAATACGAATAAGCGCCACCCACGCGCACCCGCCGCACGGCATTTTTTGCAGACTCTCCCCAACTAATTTGCAATTCAGAAGGAGAAATCTTTTCCGCGTGGACTGGTTCCCCAACTTGTGCTGTTGCCTGAGGAAAACCGTGACGCAACATTTGCACTAACTGCTGTGCTCCCACTACTCCGAGTCGTGACCGCAGTTCATCTGCGCTTTCGTGAGTGAGTATTTCTACTTCTTCCACGGCGTAAACGCCGCCAGTATCGAGACCCTCTTCAATTTGCATAATGCTCGAACCGGTCTTTGCATCGCCACTGAGGATTGCGCGCTCAACAGGTGCGGCACCACGCCAACGTGGCAATAATGAAAAATGCAGGTTGACAAGCGGAATGAGAGAGATGAGCGGCTCTTTTAAAATGCGCCCATAGGCAACCACAACACCAGTAACGCCCGCGAGAGAGTCTCGATTTTGGAGTTCGCCCACTACTGCATCGATGGAATCGAAACACGGAATATTGAAAGCGGTTGCCGCTGCCTTTACAGGGGAAGGTGAGGTATCGGAGCCGCGACCACGACGCTTGTCGGGACGCGTAACAACTGCTTCAACATTTATTCCACTCTCGATGAGCAATACAAGAACTTCACTCGAAATTTCTGGAGTACCAAAAAAGATGACGCGTTCAGTAGGCCCAGAAGGCGCGGGTACCAGTAGAGATGCGATAGTTCCTACTTCAGTTTGATGACCTTGGGCTCTTGACTCTTGATTTTCTCTCGTGCCCCAGAGGCATCGTCGAGCGCTTCTGTTAAACGCCGGTATTCGGCTAAAGCTTCGGTTCGCTGATCTGGAGTCATACGTTCAAACATTAAAACGCCATTCAAATGATCGAGTTCATGCTGGAAGAGTCGCGACAACAGTTCATCGGCCTCAACCGATACTTCTTCGCCGTCAATATTGATGCCCTTGAGAAGAATTTCTTTGGGTCGAACCATCTCGACATAGAGACCAGGAATAGACAGACAACCTTCTTCGTATACCCATTCGCCACTTGACTCGACCACGACCGGATTAATAAGAACTTCTGCCCCGTCACCAATGTCATAGACGAAGAGTTGTTTCTGGACGCCAATTTGAGGAGCCGCCAGGCCAATGCCTGGAGCGTCGTACATGATGTCGAGCATCGCATCGGTGAGGCGTACCAACTTGTCGTCAATATTTTCAATTGCAAGCGATTGCGACTTCAATACCGGATCGCCGTATGTCCTGATTTCGTATCCCACACCTGCAAGGCTATCTACGATGAACTCAGGAGCGCAGCAACATTATTTTTCCTCCGAAGAAGGTGACCTCGCAAACATTATCTCTGCAGTACGAGATGTCAATTGGAACGCCTTTGGTCATGATTTCCTGGCAAAGAGCGATAGGGGCGTCTTTAGCTACGACCACCTCGACAGAGGAACCACAGTCTTTTTCACTTTGGTGCCTCCACCACCAGAACATGGCAACTTCCTCGACCTTGGATGCGGCTGGGGGCCGATGTCTTTATGCATGGCAAAACTTGCTCCCGCAAGCACGGTGTGGGCAATAGACGTCAACCCGCGCGCCCGCGACCTTGTACTGCGAAATATCAACATCGCGCAGGTCAAAAACATTCACGTGGAAACTCCCGACAATGTTCCAGGCGACATCCAGTTTGATCTCATCTGGAGCAATCCGCCCATTCGCATCGGGAAAGACGCACTGCATGAGTTGCTCCTCAGATGGCTACCTCGGTTGTCTCCAACAGGAGAAGCTTGGCTTGTGGTGCAAAAAAATCTTGGTTCCGATTCTCTTGCACAATGGATTGTTGAAAATGGATATGACGTTAAACGTCTGGGGAGCAAAAAAGGATTCCGCGTTTTATGCGTAACGCATCGGATCGACGTAACAACGGAACCGAGTCGATAACTCATCGCGTAGTTGGGCTATTCCTTGTGACAGTGCTTCGTCGTTCTCGGCCCGCACGAGAAACTCCGCGGTCTTCACGCTAGAAGAAAATGCAAGTTTGCAATGTGCCCAATCGGCAGGGTTGAACGTTGGATCAGCAAAAACTACGCGGGCCATTGCCGCGTATGGAGGCAACTGCATCACCTTGCGTTTTTTCTGTTCGCGTTCAATAAGTAATCGCGGATCTGGCAAAACAAAATCGGTGTACTGCGTATTCGACGCGTCTTGCGACTGCAAAACAATGAGCGCCTTGCTCGATCCCTTTAAGAGCCGAGTTGCATGGATCAACAAGGTCCACGCCTGCTCACCAGCCCTATAGGTAGGCGCGAATAGCTCATTGTCAAAGTCTAGAAAGACGACCACGTCGGCCGAGGAAACACGATGCAAGGCTGCTTCGGTGCCGATGTACACCAGAGATGCCGCATTTGCAGCAACAGTTGTCTCTGCCGATAATTCAACAACTTGCCTTAGCGCTGCCTTTTCAATTTCATCTCGCATCTTGGCAACACCTTTGCGCAGGAGTGCAAGAGCATTGCTTGAGCACGACTGGCACGTAGCGGGGCGATGAGCTCCGCAACGATTACATTCCAGTATTCCCTCTTCGTTTTGAATAACAGCTGCGTCGCATTTTTCACAACGAATAATTGCCTTACAGGCCTTACACGACAACAGGCGTGACCGACCCTTGGTATTCAAAATACATACAACGGTTTTTGACTTGTCGCGCAAAACTTCAATGAGCCGTGATGAAAGGAGACCAAATTGAGGCTTCTCGTCATCACCCAAATCGCTGTATGGGTCAACTACCTCTATGGACGGCCAATCACCCGATGCTGGTTCAACGAAACGCACTGCCTGAGACCCTGCCCAATGCGTTGCTGAAACGGTGGGAAGCGGAGAAACCAATAGACATGGAATGCCAAGGGCCCGCGCTCTTTCAATTGCTACATCGCGGGAATGCCATGTAGGACTGCGCTCATCTTGCAAGCGTTCATCATGTTCATCGAGAACAATGATGCTCTTGAGTTCTGGGATAGATGCCCACACGGCACTACGTGCACCCACCACCACATCGACGCCTTCAGCGGCGCGCTGCCAATCGTCTGGCATTAAAGCAACCGATAAACCTTCTCGCCGAAGAGCCTGCGCAATGGTGCGAGCAAAACCTACTGACGGAGTCACAACAAGCGTTCTTCCCCGCGATATGCCAGATTCAAGCACAGGACGTAACGGGCGTGGAGCTGGCCACACGAGCACTCCACCTCGCTGGTTGTCAAAAAGTTCTTCAGCCTCTGCGACAACACCACGTTGGCCCGATTTACGAGCTGCTCCGCTGTGACGTGTACCCAATTTCTTGATGCGAAGAGATGGGCTTGCGGAGGAGAGAACAGCCCTCACAGGCCCACAGAACCGTTGCGCTGCCCACTGCGAGAGTTGCACTACTTCTTCAGATGGTCCTTCTGAGAGAAGGCTGATGACGTCTTTAAATTTGATGAGACCCGGACGGACAACCTCATCGATGACCCATGCATCGACACGCCGCCCTTGTAGTTCAACGCGAACGATGCTGCCGACCTTGACATTTTTCAAGGACTCGGGCACAAGGTAATCGAAAGTTTTATTCACTCCACTCACATTGGGTACGACACGAACAATGCGCCTACCCAACGAGGGCGTAGAGATTAACTCTTGCTGGTTCAGAGCTTGACAGCCGCCTTGAACTCGGCGAGGCGTGAAGTGTGCTCCCACGTGAACTGGGGCAATGCACGACCGAAGTGACCATACGCAGCAGTCTTGCGATAGATCGGACGCTTCAGGTCGAGGTCACGAACAATTGCGGCAGGACGCAGGTCGAATACGTTGCGCACTGCTTCTTCGATGACCGCGTTCGGAACAACTTCAGTTCCGAATGTTTCCACCAAAATGCTGACGGGATGCGCGACACCAATTGCATAGGCAACTTGTACTTCACAGCGAGTTGCAGCGCCTGAGGCGACAACATGCTTAGCTACCCAACGTGCAGCGTAGGCACCAGAGCGGTCGACCTTCGATGGGTCTTTACCTGAGAAGGCACCACCACCGTGACGACCCATACCACCGTATGTATCGACGATAATTTTGCGTCCGGTGAGACCGGTATCGGCATGTGGGCCGCCCAAAACGAATTTGCCGGTTGGGTTCACGAAGATGTCGTAATTGTCGTCGAGGAATTGCGCAGGAATAACTGGGCGAATTACTTGCTCGATGAGGTCAGGACGAATGACAGTATCGCGATCGGCTTCTGCGGCGTGCTGAGTAGAAATGAGCACTGTTTTCAAACGAACTGGCTTGCCGTCTTCGTAGTCAAAGGTGACCTGAGTCTTGCCATCTGGGCGAAGGTATGGAATTGCTCCCGACTTACGCACTTCAGTGAGGCGCTCTGCCATGCGATGTGCGAGCCAAATAGGAAGTGGCATGAGGTCGTCGGTCTCGTTACATGCATAACCAAACATCATTCCTTGGTCGCCAGCACCTTGGCTATTCAAAATATCTTCACCGCTTTTACCCTTACGCACTTCTTCGCTGGAGTCGACGCCTTGGGCAATATCGGGGCTCTGTGCATCGAGGGTGACCATGACGCCACATGTGTTGCCGTCGAAGCCAAAGAGAGCATTGTCGTAGCCAATTTCGTTGATGACCGCGCGAGCGATGTCGGGAATTGGAACGTAAGCATTTGTAGAAATTTCACCAGCGACGATACACAAGCCTGTGGTGAGCAAAGTTTCACACGCAACACGAGCATGAGGATCTTCCGTCAAGATGGCGTCGAGCACGGCATCGGACACTTGGTCTGCCATTTTGTCGGGGTGACCCTCGGTAACGCTCTCTGATGTAAATGTGTACTTGCTCACGTGTGCTCCTGTATGCGATGAAGTGACTTCTCTACGCTATCCAATATGCGTTGTGCGATCGTGGTTTTACTTGCCAGATCGACCGTCATGGGTTCGTCATTTGCACTGATGATGACCACGGCATTGGTCTCGTGCCCGAAGCCCACCTGAGGCAACGAGACATCATTTGCAACAATAAGGTCGAGGTTTTTCCGCTCTAACTTGCCTTGTGCATTCGCCAAGAGATTGTTGGTTTCAGCGGCGAACCCCACCAGTATTTGGCCCGGGCGCTTCATTTTGCCGAGACCTGCCAAAATATCGGGTGTGGCCTCAAGGACAATTGGTGGTACGCCATCTTCCTTTTTCCACTTTCCATCGGCAATAGGAACGGGGCGAAAATCGGCTACCGCGGCCGACATCACAATGACATCGGCACTTGGCGCAATTTTTTCAACAGCATCTTGCATTTGCTGCGCTGTTTCTACCTGCACTTGAGAAATACCAGGTCGGGCGGGGGCCATTTCCACAGTGGTGATGAGAGTAACGAGAGCACCACGCGAAGCAGCTGCGAGCGCAATGGCATGACCTTGTTTGCCACTCGAACGGTTAGCAAGAACACGTACCGCATCGATTGGTTCACGAGTTCCCCCTGCCGTCACCAAAACGTGTTTGCCCAGTAGCGAGCCGTTTCCCGTGTGGGGCTGTAGAGCCTGCGCCATTACTTCGACAATGTTTTCCGTTGCGGCAAGACGACCCTTGCCTACGTCTCCACCGGCAAGACGACCTTCTTCAGGTGGCGTAATGAAAACTCCCCGACTGCGAAGAACAGAAATATTGTGTTGCACTGCGACGTGCTCCCACATCTCTGTGTGCATTGCCGGACACACCACAACTGGAGCTCGTGTAGCAATGAGTGTTGTAGTCAGTAGATCTGAGGAGATGCCGGCAACGTACGACCCAATGAGACGAGCTGTGGCTGGTGCAACAACGATGAGATCGGCTTTTTGACCCAGCCGCGTGTGAGGAATGACGCTTTGGTCGTCCCATAACGAGGTGTGTACTGGTTCTGAGGACAATGCCGACAGTGTTGTTTTACCAATGAAGTGTTCTGCATCGGGGGTCATGATGGTGGCAACATGCGCGCCCGCATCGACTAAGAATCGAATGAGCTCAACGGACTTGTATGCAGCTATGCCACCGCAAACACCAACGACAATAAATTTGTCTCTGAAAATTGTGGACTCAGTCATGACACAACAGTTGAAAGCGGTTCTTCTGACAGTGCCAACGGCTATTTACTCGGCGTTGTCTGATGTGCTGTTCTCTGCAGCTTCAGCAGCAATTTCAGCGTCGATTGCGGCTTGCTCTTGTGCAGCTGCAGCCCAATCGGTGAGATACACGTTGCCATCGACCGCGTCGTAGTACACATCGTCTGGCATTTCCGTTTTGATGATTTTGTCGGCTGCAATTTCTTCGAAGGCAATGCTGATTGGCTTGCGAGCAACCGAGCTCACCTGAGGTGGGATGGAATTGCCCAAGCCGTCACCCAACTGGTTGAAGTAAGAGTTGATTTGGCGCGCACGACGTGCACCCAAGGTCACAAGGCTGAATTTGGAGTCGACCCGATTGAGGAGTTCTTCAATTTTCGGATTGATCATTGAGTCATTTGCACGTGCCACGGGGGCCTCCAAGGTGTCTAGTGAGAAAAACGGGGTCGACGAAGTGGGTCTATCTTACCGAATAGTGCGCCGGTTACGTTCGTGGTGCAAAACTCGCAAAAGTTCCTGCAAAGTCAGCTCAAGATCGTCATTCACCACAACATGGTCGGCAATGGCAATGCCCACAGGTTCCTCTTCTTCGGCCTTACGAAGGCGCTCTTCCACCTTTTGCTCGGGGTCTCCCCGACCCCTCAATCGTCGTTGCTGCTCGAGGCGCGATGGGGGCAAAACGAAAACAAGTACCGCGTCGGGATGGCTGGCTTTCACCTGTTGAGCCCCGTCGACCTCAATTTCCAGAACAATGTCGTTTCCTGCCACTGGCTCAGGAGACGGGGTGCCGTAGTAGTTACCCAAGAATGAGGTCCACTCTAAAAACCCGTTCGCCGCGATGCGGTCTTGGAAATCTTCGCGAGACACAAAAACATAGGCGTTTGGATCTTCATTTTCACGTTGGTTGCGTGTGGTCCATGAGCGGCTTAACCACAGTTGTGGATCACGCTTTACCAGAGCTTGGACAATGGTTCCTTTGCCGACGCCGCCGGGCCCCGACAACACCAAAATAATGGGGTCGCGTGAAGCACTCATTTTTGCCCGCCCGCAAAGAGCGTTTCCCATTGTTGACTTGTAACGGAAAGACAGGGGCTCAGATAATTGACGCCGAGTTCATCGAGTGCGCGCCGAGCAGATACCTTTCCCATTCCGGGAACAGACTCGGCTACTTTCACAACGTAAAGCGCATGCACGTGTGGGTTGTTGCTAATGAATTCACCGACGGATGCGCCATGAAATTCACCGCGGGCAACTGCGCCTACAAATTGTTCTCTTCCACGCAAAACCTCGGAAACAGCACCCTCTACCTCTTGGAGAGTAGAGAAACTTGTGCCTTTCATGACTTAACACTACCGAAACCAGTAGCCCGAATTGGGAAATGTTCGCACAACATCATGAGCGATGAGCCGTATTGGTGATTTCTGACCACTGTGACACGCCCTGTTTTCGCATCCATGCATGCATTTCATTCAATATCTTCATTGCAGCATCGGGACGCGCAAAGGATGCTGTTCCAACTTGAACTGCATGAGCACCTGCTTGCATCATTGCAATTGCATCGTTACCGCTAGCAATACCACCGACTCCAACAATGGGAATGTTCGGCAGTGCCTTGCGCACATCGAACACCGCACGTAATGCAACAGGGAACATTGCTCGACCCGATACTCCTCCACCGCCATTTCCTAACACTGGCTGAGCAGTTTCGGTATTCAATAACATTCCGAGCAAAGTATTGGTGAGAGTGAGTGCTTCTGCACCGGCCTCGACAACGCTTTCAGCAATAGTGATGAGCCGGTCGGTATTGGGGCTCAGCTTTGCCCACATTGGTACACCAGTGACCGCACAGGCAGCAATAACATTTGCGCTCATTTCTGAATCGTGAGCAATGATTCCCCCACGACCTTCCAAGTTGGGACACGACAAGTTCACTTCAAGAGCAGCAATACGGTGCGCATGTGGCGCGAGCAATTCTGCAGCTTGTCGATATTCCTCAACTGTGCGGCCCCATATGCTCGCCACAATTGTGACCCCGTGTTTCTCGAGCTCGGGAAGATCTGTTTCACACCAATGGGGCACACCTGGCCCTTGCAACCCCACGGCGTTGATCATTCCTGCTGGTGTGGGATGCAGTCGAGGTGCTGGGTTGCCAGGCCACGGTGTCGCGAATAATGATTTCACCACCGTCGCGCCAATTTCCGCCATGGAAAAGTATCGGTTGAGTTCAACGCAATGACCTGCGGTGCCCGATGCGGTGAGCACAGGCTGACTCAAATGAACAGAGCCGATAGCAACTCCATCAACGCATTGTTTCTGCGCAAAAGATTTGAGGTGGCTATGCCTCATGTGATGCACCTGCCTGGCTCGCACGTTGTCGGCCAATGTGGTGAAATTCTTGCAATGAACAAACGGTCAGAGGGTGTTTCTTTTGCTCAATGAGACCCTGGAAAGCAGCCAAAGCAGCGTCTACTGTAGTTACCGAAGAAACGTGGTGAACGTTTGCTGCTTTGCGTATTGCTTGCCCATCGGAACGAGATCCTGCTCCACGAGGGGTGTTGACAACGAATGCAACATCACCAGATTCAATGAGACCTACTGCAGTGTCGCTACCAATTGTTGACTCTGAAACTTTTGCGACGATGCGGTCGACAACAACTCCAAAACGCGACAGATACTTTGCTGTTCCCGACGTAGCAGCAATTCCGAGACCTAATTCTCTGAGCCGCTGAGCAACCACGAGTCCGGCGGGTTTATCGCGATCTGCAAGTGACAAAAACACCAAACCAGTAGTTGGCAGAATTGTTCCTGCAGCAGTTTCAGCCTTAACAAAGGCAAGACCAAACGTTGCATCGATACCCATCACTTCGCCAGTAGAACGCATTTCGGGCCCAAGAGCCGTGTCGACTTCGGGGAAGCGACTAAAAGGCAGTACTGCTTCTTTCACCGATACGTGACCTGTAATTGGCTCGGTGAGCAGACCTTCTGTGCGCAATTCCTTCAATGTTGCTCCGAGCATTACGCGTGTTGCAACCTTTGCCAATGGCACACCAGTTGCTTTAGCAACAAACGGAACAGTACGACTTGCGCGCGGGTTTGCTTCAATGACATAAACAGTTGTTCCTGATACTGCAAACTGCACGTTCAAGAGACCAACTACTTCAAGAGCGTTTGCCAACGCCTTTGCATAGGAGTGAATTACTTCCACTACCCAATCGGGGAGATTTTGAGGAGGAATGGCGCATGCACTATCTCCAGAGTGAACGCCCGCTTCTTCCACATGCTCCATGACCCCACCAATAAGCACTTCGCCAGTGATGTCTCGCACCGCATCGACGTCTACCTCTGTGGCGTCTTCAAGAAAATGGTCTACAAGGATGGGGCGCTCTGCAGAGAGACCACCCTCACGGCCTAGCGAACCTTCATGAGCAAGTTCTTTCATGGCGCGCTGCAGATGATCGACGTCATGAACAATTTGCATTGCGCGACCACCCAATACATAGCTCGGGCGCACAAGAACCGGATAACCGATTCGTGAAGCGATGTCGCGCGCTTGATCAAAGGTCGTAGCGGTGCCGCCAGGAGGCTGCGGAATGAACAGCTCTTCACACAGAGCGTTCCAACGTTCACGGTCTTCTGCAAGGTCGATGGAGTTTGGTGACGTACCCGCGATGAGGCGAGCATCTATTTGCGATGCCAGTTTCAATGGAGTTTGCCCGCCGAGGCTGACAATAACTTTCGGCTCTACTCCTCCACTTGCGGCAGTTTCCGCGTCAATCACATTTTGAACATCTTCATATGTGAGTGGTTCAAAATACAGCCGATCACTGGTGTCGTAGTCGGTAGACACGGTTTCTGGGTTGCAGTTCAGCATTACTGTTTCAAAGCCAGCGTCGCGCAGAGCAAAGCTCGCATGCACACAGCAATAGTCGAATTCGATTCCTTGGCCAATACGGTTGGGTCCGCTACCCAAGATGATGACGCGTGGGCGCGACGAGGGTCGCACTTCGTTTTCATCTTCATATGTTGAATAGTGATACGGAGTTTTTGCGTCAAATTCAGCACTGCACGTATCGACAGTTTTGAAGGTGGTAATGACTCCAGCTGCTTTTCGAGCTGCACGCACTTCACGTTCGCTTGAGCCAAGAAGAAAAGCCAGTTGCACATCGGAGAAACCAAGACGCTTCGCACGGCGCCATACCGCACGCGAGATATCGCCGAGTTTCACACCTTGCTTCGCCAAAGCTTCCCATTCCAAACGCTCATCGATGATGGAGATCATCTGATCGAGATACCAGTGGTCATACAAGCAATACGACTTCACAGTCTCAACATCAATTCGGCGGCGCAAGGCTTCTCCTACTTGAAAGATGCGATCGGGAGTAGGAATGGCACATTTTTTCAGCAACTCATCATCGGACAAATT
>CAIOHI010000064.1 GCA_903858075.1 uncultured Actinomycetes bacterium | reverse complement strand
TTCAGGCCACGGTCGCTCTTGCGATATATAGATATAGCCATCGTCGCCCGGTGTCTCATGAGGAACACCAAAGGGCCTTGCTTCCAAAACTTCTCTCTCGGTTTTGACTACCGAGTAATACTCTTGCCCACATTCACGACAAAAAACGAGTGGCAATAGAATTTTCTCTCGGTCATCAGGAACAAAATGCTGGGCATTCACGGTCAAGTAGCGGTCTTGCTCGTTCTCTAGTGATGCGTAAACGGTGTCGCCCCTACTCACAAACTGGTGTAATCGGAAGGCAAAAACTGGGAAGCCATTTTCCTGCAACACTTGGTTACCCAGCATCAGCTGAGTTTCTATGGCACCTGAGCAAAGTTCTATTGGAAGATCAACTAAACGGGACAGCTCCGCACCCGCTCCGTCGTCACCTCGAACCTTTTGCGGGGCGACGCGGATTAAACGGCCTGAAGAAAGTTCTTCAGTGATTCCAAATGTTGACTCAATCCAAGATGACAACGGGTCAGCGACAAAATCTTCACGATTCGGCACCGAACCATTTGAAGGAGTTAGCAATCTTTCTCGGAGTTTCGCTATTTGTTCAGGCTGCGCAGCATCAAAAACCTGAGTCGCGCGCTTCAGCGTCTCGCCTATCACGTTTTGAGGAAGGACTGTCAAGCCAAAAAGCGTTGAAGCAACACCAGCGATTTCTCGTTGCTGATCAGCAAAGGACCCTCCAGTCGCCATTGTGGCCGAAGTACCAACAACTTGAAGTTTTTCCGCCATGCATGCTTCGCGCACTCGACGCGCCAGCAAAGCAACGTCTGCTCCTTGGCGACCTCGATAAGTATGTAACTCATCAAATACTAGAAATTCAAGCTCTTTTGCTTGTTGAACAAGTTGACGTTCGTCCACTCGAGTCAAGATAAGTTCAAGCATCACATAGTTCGTGAGGAGAATATCTGGTGGATCTGCGATGATCTCTTGCCTCTCGGCATCGCTTTCTTGCCCCGTGTACCGCTTAAAGCGAACAGGTTCACCGCCGGGGGCGTAACCCCGTTTCAGAAACTTTTCCAATTCTCCTGCTTGGCTGTTCGCTAAAGCATTCATTGGGTAAACAACGATGGCCTTGATTCCTTTTCCACGGCCGTTACGCAACACCTTGTCAACTATTGGGATGATGTACGAAAGACTTTTACCCGAACCTGTACCGGTAGTCAGTACATAATTTGCGCCAGTTCTCGCCGCCTCAATCGCTTCGGTTTGGTGACGGTGCAAACGCATTGGCTTATGTGAACCGTCTTCGTCCTTAATTCGAAAGATTTTTGAACATTCACTGTGAAGCAGACCTGACTCAACGAGCTCATCAATAAGCCCACCAGTTTGAAAAGCAGGGTTCAGTCCGATTCGGGGTTCAGGCCAAAGTAAGCCCGCATCAAGATTTTCATCCACCTCAGACTGAATACGCTGATCCCTAATTGCAATAAAGGATTTGATATAGCGCTCATAATCGTCGACCACTCGCCCGCGTAACTCAAATACGTCCATACGTCATTTTCTCACATCTTCGTTCAGAAGTCACCAGGCAATGACGCAAGGGTCATTATCGTCCGCAGAATTTTCCGAGTCACGATTTGAACGAAATCAGTGTAAAACAATCAACAGCAAGGTGCTGATTGAGCCGAACCCAGGATTTAGGGAAAAACAGCTCCATTCGTCGGATTCGCTCGACCCAAACCTTGGATTAGGTCCAATTGGGGAACAAATTTAACGTATGTATATAGTCAGTTGTTGCGGAGGCAAACCATGTCAAACACAAAAGGCATTAGCTCGGTAGTACAACTCAATTCCGAACTCGAAAACCGAATCGTCACGGCAGAAAAAGTGCTCGGGCTATGTAAAGAGTTGCTTGGCAATGAACAGGCGGGTGATTTCAGCACGGTTGAAGACTGGATCGCCGAATGCCGCAAGGCATTCTCTAACCCCGCTCCAGTCTCGGTCGCTTTGTTGGGTGGCACAGGTGCTGGCAAAAGTACCCTCGTGAACTCGTTGATCGGGGCGCAAATTCTGCCAACTAGCGCCATCGCGGTCTGCACCTCGTCAATTACAAGAGTCCGTTACAGCGCATCAAATGAATATTCCGCCGAAGTTGAACTTGTCCCTTTTGATACATGGGAAAAACAGATCCA
>CAIOHI010000063.1 GCA_903858075.1 uncultured Actinomycetes bacterium | reverse complement strand
TACTCATTGAACACGACATGAGTTTGGTCATGGGAGTAACCGACCGCATCGTTGTCCTCGACTTTGGCAAGGTCATTGCTACTGGCACACCAAGTGAAGTGCAAGACAACCCTGCAGTGGTTGCCGCATATTTAGGAGTGCCCGACGATGATGCTTGAGGTGCAAGATCTACGTGTTGCGTACGGCAAAATTGAAGCGTTGAAAGGTATTTCTTTCAACGTGAATGAAGGCGAAATTGTTACCCTCGTTGGTGCAAATGGTGCTGGTAAAACCACAACCATGCGTACCATTTCGGGCCTGCGCAAAGTAGTGGGTGGCAGCGTTATTTTTGAAGGCAAAGACATTACGTTTATGCCTTCACACGAACGAGTGAAGTTGGGTATTTGTCAGTCACCCGAAGGTCGTGGAATTTTCCCAGGAATGACAGTTCGAGAGAATCTCGACATGGGCACCTACACGCGCAAAGATCACAAATCGAGTGCTAAAGATGCCGACTTCGCACGCGTGTTGCAGCTCTTCCCGCGATTGGAAGAACGCATCACGCAATTAGGTGGAACGCTTTCTGGTGGCGAGCAGCAAATGCTGGCCATTGGTCGTGCGCTCATGAGCCGCCCGCGTTTGTTGTTGCTCGACGAACCTTCAATGGGTCTTGCACCAAAACTCATTGCACAAATTTTTAACATCATCACCGAAATCAATAAACAGGGAACAACGGTGCTCCTTGTAGAACAAAACGCATCGCAAGCATTGCGTCGCGCGCATCGTGGGTATGTCTTGGAAACCGGCCACGTTGTGAAAACTGGTCTGGGTGGCGACCTCTTGAACGACCCGGCTGTACGCGCGGCGTACCTGGGTGGCCACTAAACCCGTGTCGTTTCCCTCCGACATCAACATTGCACGTGCGGCGAAGCTGGCTCCGCTGCGCGACATTGCCAGCCAACTGAACTTGCCCAGTGAGTTTCTTGAGCCATATGGCCCCGGAGTTGCAAAGATCAAACTTGCAGCCTTAGAAGCGCTTCACAGCCGTCCTCAGGGTAAATATGTGGTGGTCACGGCCATTACGCCAACGCCGTTGGGCGAAGGGAAAACCACTACGTCGGTGGGTCTTGGTCAAGCAATGGGAAAGATTGGCAAAAAGTCGGTGCTCACTTTGCGCCAACCCTCAATGGGGCCGACCTTCGGCATTAAGGGCGGAGCTGCTGGTGGCGGGTATAGCCAAGTAGTGCCCATGGAAAACTTGAACCTGCATCTCACGGGCGATTTTCATGCAGTCACAGCGGCGCACAATTTACTTTCCGCGATGCTCGATAATCATCTCTTTCGTGGAAACGAACTGGGTCTAGACCCCGACAACATCACGTGGCGTCGTGCGCTCGATGTGAATGATCGTTCATTACGGTCTATCTCCATTGGTCGCGGTGGGAAAATGGATGGCGTAACTCGTGATACAGGCTTCGACATTACTGCTGCATCAGAAGTGATGGCACTGCTGGGTTTGTCTACATCGCTGAAAGATATGCGTCAGCGTTTAGGCCGCATTGTGGTGGGGTATACCACCACTGGTGAAGCAGTAACTGCTGAACAATTGCGCGCGGCTGGAGCAATGGCTGTGATTTTGAAAGATGCACTGCAGCCAAACCTCATGCAGACCTTAGAAAATACACCGGTCATTGTGCACACTGGGCCGTTTGGAAATATTGCCACGGGCAACTCTTCGGTCATGGGTGACCTCATGGCAATGCGTATGGCCGATTACGTCATTACTGAAGCAGGTTTTGGTGCCGATATGGGTTTTGTGGTGTTAAGCACCATGTGCGGCACTTGTGTG
>CAIOHI010000062.1 GCA_903858075.1 uncultured Actinomycetes bacterium | reverse complement strand
GTTTAATGGCGGCGCCACGTCAAGCGCTTCAGCAAATCGATTTCATAGGTGTTTCTGGTGGTGCTTGCGCACCTGGAGACGTTTGCTGCCCAACGGAGGCGTGAAGTGAAAATGTTGCACCGCCGTTTGCTCGCCGAGTTTTTGGGAACCTGTGGAATTGTTCTTGTGGTTGTTGGTTCGGGAATTATGGCAGAGCGCCTGTCGCAAGATGTTGGTGTTCAGCTATTAGCCAACACCATTGCAACAACGGGCGGCCTGCTTTTGTTCATTTATCTCTTCAGCTCAATCTCTGGCGCGCAGTTCAACCCAGTAGTGACCGCTACTGAATATTTCGACAAGCGCATCAACGCTGGCGATGCCGTTCAATATGTTGTTGCGCAAGTAGCTGGAGCCTGTGCTGGAGCAATGATTGCCAACATCATGTTTTCACTCGATGTTGTCAACCTTTCCACCAAGGTGCGTTCGGGTGTTCCGCAGTATGTAGGCGAGGTAGTGGCTACTGCAGTGTTAATTCTGCTCATTCAGGGTTGTATTCGTACAAACAGAACCGCCGCAATTCCGTACTTAGTTCCTGCGTGGATCACCGCTGCGTATTGGTGCACGTCATCAACCAGTTTTGCTAACCCAGCAGTAAGCGTGGGGCGTTCTTTGTCAAACACTTTTGCTGGTATTCGTCCGAGTTCGGTACCGATGTTTGTTGTTGCGCAGTGCATCGGAGCGGTTGTTGGTGTACTTCTGGCTCGAGGTGTTTTTATAGACGAAAGCAAGTCATCAAAATGAGTAAATCATTTGGCATCCTTTTTTTATGTGTGCACAACGCTGGCCGGTCTCAAATGGCTGCTGCTTTAACGCGTAGCTTGGCAAGTGCAAATGTTGTGGTTTTGTCGGGCGGTTCTGCGCCTGCGAGCAGTGTGAACCCAATGGCGTTGGCCGCAATGGAAGAGTTGGGCATTTCAATTGCCGACGAACAACCGAAAAAGTGGACCATGGAGATGTTGCACGAAGTTGATGTGGTCATCTCAATGGGCTGTGGCGATGACTGCCCGATTCTGCCAGGTAAAGAACGTCTCGATTGGGAAATTACAGACCCTGCCGGACAAGACCTCGATTTTGTGCGTCGTGTGCGCGATGAAATTCGACTTCGTGTAGAAGAGTTTCTTCGCGAGCGGCAATTGTTAGCTATATAAAGCAATTAGTTCATTAATCGCTTTCGCCTGGCCACCCGTTGTCGACGACATCACAGCAATTGGGGTAACACCGGTTGCGTACCAGGCTGCAATTCCTTCACGTACCCGATCCGCAGGCCCGCTGAGCGTGCAGTCATCAAGCCATTTGTTACTCATGGCGCTCGGTATCTCATCTCGTTTTCCCGCAGCAAGTAATGCCTCAATAGCATCCATCTCTTCTTGGTAGCCAGCTTCGCGCCAATAGTTCCGATAGTTCGGCAAAGTCACATAACCAGTCAGAGTTTTTCGGTTGATTGCGCGAGCTGCGTCAATGTCGTCATCAATCACAGTAGGAATCATGTTCGATAGAAAAAACGGCGAAGGTAAGTGTGCTTCGTTCCGTTTGAGCTGAGTTGGAGTGAAGCTCAAAGAAGCGTTAGCCCAAATTGCGCCGTTGCCAATGTCGCCAGCAAGTTGGAGCATCTTGTCGCGCAGTGCAGCTAAGTAAATGGGGGGCAGTGCTCCTGAAAACTTTTCCTGAGCACGCATGGCCTCAACGTAGTTGCGAATATCGGACAGTGGTTTTCCAGTTTCCACACCCAGACGTTGAACAACAGGGCCGTGACTGACTCCGATGCCGAAACCAAATCGGCCGCCTGAAACCTCATGAATGTGGGCGGCGGTGTTTGCGGCTTCAACAGGGTGGTTGTAATAGATGGGCTGAATGGAGGTCCAATACCGCAGCGTCGAGGTGGTGTGGGCAAGAGAGACGCATAGCCCCATGGTTGCGCCCAGGCTGGGGCAGGCAAGGCCGGCGAAGCCAAATGATTCCAAGCGACTGGCTAACTCCAAAATAGTGGTGCGTTTTGTTGGGCTCGCAACAAGCGAAACCGCGGGAAGGCCTGTTGACGGGAGAGAATCATGCAAAGTCATGACGAGACGGTACCCGATACTCGCTACCGTAGAGATGTGTCGAACGGAGAAAATGCCCCCATGCTGCGCATCGGCATGTTGTGCCCGTACAGCTTGTCGTTGCCCGGAGGCGTGCAAATGCAGGTTCTGGGTTTAGCCCGTGAATTACGGGCAATGGGTCACGAGGTGCGTGTTCTTGGACCCTGTGATGGTGCACCGCCAGAACCATTTGTCACCCCATTAGGTAAAAGCCTTCCTACTGCAGCGAATGGTTCAGTAGCCCCCATTGCCCCCGACCCATCGGCTGCGCTGCGCACCATTCGCGCCTTAAACGACGAAGCGTTCGATGTTCTTCATCTGCATGAACCCATCGCCCCAGGCATCACTATGACGGCACTCATGTTGCGACTTGCGCCCACGGTAGGAACTTTTCATGCTGCAGGTGATTCGGCAAGTTATAAGTACGTCAACAAACCAAGTCGATGGCTTGCCTCACGTATCGATATTCGCGTCGCTGTATCGAAAGACGCCGAGCTTCTCGCGAGTCGGTACCTTGGTGGCAGTTATGAAATTTTGGGTAATGGTATTGAAATCAATCGGTATGTCAAAGAAGCGATGTCAGCCGATAGGTACGCGAAATCAAAAACACCAACGATATTTTTCTGCGGACGCCATGAGCCAAGAAAAGGTCTCGATGTTCTACTGCAAGCAATGCAATTTCTTCCCTCAGACGTTGAACTGTGGATCGCCTCAGATGGTTCAGATACAGAACGTTTGAAGCGCGAATGGGCTCATGACGCACGTGTGAAGTGGTTGGGTCGCATCAATGACGATGAAAAAATTCGTCGTATGCAAGAAGCAACTGTGTTTTGTGCCCCGTCACTTCACGGTGAATCTTTCGGTGTAGTACTTCTTGAAGCAATGGCAGCAGGAACTCCTGTGGTTGCTAGCAACATTGCTGGCTATCAAAATGTTGCAACCCACGATGTAGATGCACTTCTCGTTGAACCAAACGACGAGCGCGGCTTGGCAAGTGCGTTAGCCAAGGTGATGACCAACACGCGTTTGTCCACACGACTCATTGAGGCCGGACATATTCGGGTAGACGAGTCTTCGATGCGGAATCTCGCCGAAAAATATGTTGCGGTGTATCGCAGGGCCTTGGAAATGGAGCAAAATGGCCAAGGTGATGGCTATGCCCATCGTCAGTCACCTGGCGCATCGCAGGGTCGTTGGCGTCCGAGCCGTATGCTGGCACTCTTCGAACATCGACTCCTGCGGAAGTAAATTATGGCCAATACTCAACAACGCAAGAAGAACTCAACCCCTTCTCGAAATAGTTCTGCTCAGCGCCAACAGGCACGCCCAGTTCAAAAAGCTCCTGCCGCAAAGCCAGTGCCTGCAAAAGTTGCTGTGCCTGCAAAAGCGCCTGTGGTCAAACTGGAGAAAAGGTTTTCGCTCAAGCCCTATTTTCTTATTGTCGGGGCCTTTCTTGGCTTTCTAGTTGGTGTGGCACTCACGCTTATTTCGGGCCTTGTTGCATTGCTGCCAGTTTTGGTTGCTCTTGGGGTCGGTTCTGGTTTGGTTGTGTATCGGCGAGCAGCAGCGCAGAGTTTTTCTCTTATGAACTCCTTCGTGGTCACGCAGGAAATAAACAATGAAGATCACCCACGACTTTTTAACTTGCTCGATAGTTTGTGTGCAGTTTCTGGAGTGTCGGTGCCTGCTGTTGGTGTAACAACCGATGCAACTGTTAACGCTTACGTGGTTGCCGACCCGCTCGGTGTTGAACAAAGCCAGATTGTTTTCACCGACGGAGCATTGCGGGTAATGGAGCTCATTGAATTAGAGGGTTTCATTGCTGCATGTTTGGCACGAGTAAAATCTGGTCGACTCGAATTACAAACAGAAACAGCTGGTGTAGTTGCGGCACTTGGAAAGTTCATTCCTGCCGGTCTTGCGCGCAAAGCACTTGAAGCGTGTTTCACCCAACAAGATGTTTTCGATGCCGATCTCAAGGCTTGTGGCATCACACGGTTCCCACCGGGTCTCATTGCCGCTTACGAGAAAATGTCTGCTGAGTCAACAGTCACATCTGGCGTGAATCCTCTCAATGTCCATCTCTGGTTGGCAAATCCAAAGAGTGCATTTGCAGCAAACTCATCGAATGCATCAGGTCGCGATGCATCGTCTTCTACAGTTATAGGAAGTGAAGTTGTGCACCCTGCACTAGCCACACGATTGGCACTACTCCGGGAGATATAAAAGTTGAAGTCATCAGTGAAGTTGAATATGCGTTTCATGTCAGCATTTGTTGTGTTAGGCGGCTTAGCGCTTGCGTCTTGCGGCGGTAGCTCCACAACTTCCGATACCGAGCCTGGTTACGGCGATGGTTCGTTGGTCTCAGAGCTCTCGGGGCCAACCTCTACCTTGCCAGCGCCAGAGGTAATGCCGCTCACTGGTTTGCCAATTACCGATGTAGCAGCTTCTATCCGCCCAGCGCTTGTTGCAAAGATCGATAATCATCCAGCAGCACGCCCGCAGTCGGGTCTCAATGCAGCCGACATTGTTTATGAAGAAAACGTAGAACAACTCACACGGCTTGCCGCAGTGTTTCATACAAATGCACCTTCAAGCATCGGGCCTATTCGCAGTGGTCGCACTCAAGACGTTGCGTTGTTCTCGGCTTATTTGAATCCACTTTTTGTGTGGAGCGGTGGTAACAGCAAGGTGACCTCAGCAGTCAAGAATTCACCTCTTGTGAATATGGGCGCTTTAATAGCTTACAAACAGGGCGGTTATCGCCGGGAATCAGGCCGTAAGGCTCCGCACAACTTGTACGCCGACGCAGAAAAAATATACACACTTACGCCAAAAGGTGCCTCACGCCCGCCACAACAATTTGCCTACCGTGGTGAAAGTGATGCAATGCCAACTTCTGCATCGGCATCAGATGGCTTGCGTCTTTCAATGGATGGTGTTCAAGTGTCGTGGATGTGGGACGCAGCGTCTTCGTCGTACATGCGATGGAGCGGCAAAGACAAACATCTCGATGCAGACAAAACTCAAGTAGCAGCGAAAAATGTGGTCGTCATGTACATGGTGTACAAAGCGAGCGAAGCCGATGTGCGTAGCCCTGAAGCACAAAGCGTGGGTGAAGGCGATGCATGGATCTATACCAATGGCTCACTGGTCAAGGGTAAATGGGCACGTGCCCTTGCAACCGATGTCTTCACGCTCACCGATTCTGCCGGTGCTCCTGTCAAGCTCACCCCAGGTAATACATGGATTGAGCTTCCTCGCCTCAACAAGGGTGCCGATATTCCTTCAGGCTCTGACCCAGCAAAAATCAAGTTCCCGTAAGACACAGCACGGCTCGCTAGGTACGATAGAGACATGGCTTCTACATCTTCAAACTCGGGCTCAATGCGTGTGAATCGCGGTCTTGCAGAAATGCTGAAGGGTGGCGTCATCATGGATGTGGTCACGCCTGGGCAAGCAAAAATTGCTGAAGATGCCGGAGCATGTGCAGTCATGGCTCTAGAGCGCGTGCCTGCCGACATTCGTCGCGATGGGGGAGTCGCTCGCATGAGCGATGTTGAAATGATTGAAGGCATTCAAGCAAGCGTCAGCATCCCAGTCATGGCGAAAGTGCGCATTGGCCATTTCGTTGAAGCACAAATTCTTCAGTCGCTCGGTGTTGACTTTATAGATGAGTCTGAAGTGCTCACGCCTGCCGACGAAACTCATCATATTGATAAATTCAACTTCACTGTTCCCTTTGTTTGTGGCGCTACCAACCTCGGTGAAGCGCTACGACGCATCAGCGAAGGTGCGTGCATGATTCGTTCCAAAGGTGAGGCCGGAACAGGAAACATTGTTGAAGCAGTTCGGCACTTGCGCAGCATCATTGGCGATATCCGTCGCATCACGCAGGCCGATTCTGCAGAACTATTCGATTGGGCAAAGAAACTGCAAGCTCCATTGCCGTTAGTGCAAGAAGTGGCGGAACTCGGGTGGCTTCCAGTGCCAATGTTCTGTGCCGGAGGCATAGCAACACCTGCCGATGCAGCGATGGCAATGCAATTAGGTGCTGAAGCAGTATTCGTTGGCTCAGGAATTTTTAAGAGTGATGATCCAGCTCCACGCGCACGAGCCATTGTTGAAGCAACTACTCACTTCCGTGACGCAAGCATTTTGGCGAAGGTGAGCCGCGGTCTAGGCGCTCCAATGACCGGAATAGCAATGGATGAAATTAATCAGCGCTACGCAGAGCGTGGTTGGTGACCTCAAGTAGAGGTCACGAAAGCCCATGCCCGTCGTTGGAGTATTAGCCCTTCAAGGTGCCTTTCATGCTCATGCGCGTGCACTGAAGCAACTCAATGTTGAAGTGCGCGAAGTTCGTTTGCCGCATGATCTAGAAGGCCTCGATGGCATCGTGCTGCCTGGTGGGGAAAGCACCACAATGTCGCATTTGCTCATATCGAGCGGCATCTTCGAAGTTCTTGCTCAACGTATTGCTGACGGACTACCCACAATGGGAACATGTGCGGGCCTCATTCTTCTCGCTGAACGAGTACTCGATGCTCGCCCCGACCAAGTCAGCTGCTCGGTTCTCGACGTCACTGTGCGTCGCAATGGGTATGGGCGTCAGATCGATAGTTTCGAAGCCGATATTGCCGTGAAAGGGCTCGAAACTCCCTTCACCGCGGTGTTTATTCGCGCTCCCATCATTGAAGATGTGGGCAGCGACGTCGAAATTCTTGCTGTGCACAACGGTGTGCCAATAGCCGTGGCTTCGCAGAACGTTCTCGCCGCAACATTCCATCCAGAACTCACCAGTGATGTGCGATTTCATGAACTTTTTCTCAATATGATTTCGTCAGGTAGCACCGCTCATAGCGGTCGGTAACAAGTACATCTACAAGGGCAGGAAACATGTCAGGCCATTCCAAATGGGCAACGATCAAACACAAAAAGGCTGCTGTCGATAAGAAGCGCGGAAAGCTTTTTGCCAAGATGGCTCGCCAAATTGAAGTTGCCGCTCGCGAAGGTGGTGGCGACGCTGAAACCAATGCGGCACTGCGCACAGTTG
>CAIOHI010000061.1 GCA_903858075.1 uncultured Actinomycetes bacterium | reverse complement strand
GCCTTGCGTGTCATGTGCCATGAAATGAACGATACGACATGGGTGTCTCACAACTAGCCTGCAAAGAACCATGAGCGCATTTGTCGATGAGTCCCAATTAAACGTGCGCGGCGGTGACGGCGGAGCTGGCTGCGTCAGTTTCCGTCGCGAAGGCCCTGAAGCATTCGGTGGCCCCAACGGAGGCGACGGCGGCAACGGAGGCGATGTGTGGATGATTGCCGACCGCAACGTGTCGTCGCTACTCGCTTTTCGCGACCACCCCCACCGCCGAGCCGAAGACGGCATTCACGGCATGGGCAAAGACCAGCACGGGCGCCAAGGCAAAGAACTAGTTGTTCATGTTCCCGAAGGAACAGTCATTAAAGATCTGTACACAGGCGAGCCATTGGCAGACCTTGTGAACCACGGCGATAAATGGTGTGTTGTTACTGGTGGTCGAGGCGGCCGCGGAAACGCGCGCTTTCTTATTAACCGACGTCGTGCACCAAAAATTGCCGAGCAAGGTGAAATGGGTGAAGAGCGTTGGTTGAAGCTTGAACTCAAGCTCATGGCCGACGTTGCATTGGTGGGTTTCCCTAATGCAGGTAAGAGCACATTTATTAGCGCGGTGTCAGCTGCTAAACCAAAAATTGCGAACTATCCATTTACGACCCTCGAACCACACCTTGGTGTTGTGCGTATAGATAGCAGTACAGAATTTGTACTTGCCGATATTCCCGGCATCATTGAAGGGGCAAGCGAAGGTCGCGGGCTTGGGCATCAGTTTTTGCGACACATTGAGCGCGCACGTGTTTTGTGTGTACTCATCGACCTAGCCGCGGTCGACGGTTTGCCACCTGAAGAACAAGAAGAAATTTTACTGCGCGAACTCGGCGCATATGAGCCAGAACTTCTTACGCGCCCGCGTCTTATTGTGGGGAACAAAATAGATATTGCAGAGCCTTCCATTGTGGCGGGCTGGGAGGGTCTCACCATGTCTGGCGTGACCCAACAAGGCGTGCGCAATGTGGTGGGTAAATTGGCCCAGCTCGTTTTCGAAGCACGAAACCAGGAACCAGTGCGCGAAGCGAAAGTTATTTTGCGACCTGAACCAAAGGGCACTCATATTGAGCGCCTCGGTGAAGGGGAGTTCCGCATTCACGGTCGCAATGCAGAACGTTCGGTTGCTATTAACGACGTCTCTACGCCAGAAGCATTGAACTACATCGATGAGCGACTCAAGAAAATGGGCGCCTTGCGACTTCTTGCCCGTGCAGGAGCTCAAGAGGGTGACATTGTGTGGATCGGTTCATTCTCATTTGAATATTCGCCAGATTTATAAGATAAAAAAAGAAAAAGCGAAACTGTTATGACTCAAAATAGTGCTCACAAATTACGCGCCGTTATTAAGGTCGGTACGAGCTCTATTACCCATGCCGACGGAACAATTAACGACAACATGGTTGTCGCGTTGTGTCAACAAATAGTTGAGTTAAAAAATGGTGGCGTAGAGGTTTTGCTCGTTACTTCGGGCGCGGTGGCCGCAGGTGTGGCAGCAATGGGTTTATCTGAACGGCCAAGCGATGTCTCAACTTTGCAGGCACTTGCCGCAATTGGGCAGAGTCGGCTCATGCAGCGCTACAACGATGAATTTGGCTTGCATGGAGCCATCGGCGCCCAGGTGCTTCTTGTTCCTCACGATTTCGCCGACCGCCAGCAATACCTGCATGCAAGACAAACAATGTTGCGACTGCTCGATCTAGGTGTTGTTCCTATTGTTAATGAGAACGATGCAATTGCCAACGATGAAATACGTTTTGGCGACAACGACCGTATTGCAGCATTGGTCGCTCACAGCGTCGGTGCCGATGTGCTCGTGCTCCTCACCGACCAAGATGGGCTTTTCACTTCCGACCCTCGCTATAACGATGACGCTCAACTGATTGCTGAAGTGCAGTCAAGTAGCGACCTGCTGGCAATTTCTGCAGGTAGTGCTGGTACTGCGCGTGGCAGTGGAGGCATGGCGTCAAAGTTGTCGGCTGCTCGCATTGCTTCGTGGTCAGGAATTCGTACTGTTATTGCTCGAGCAACGAAGGAAAATGTTGTGATCGATGCTGTGCAATCGCGTGCTGGCGTGGGCACCACCTTTGTGGGTCGCGATCGCCAGCTTTCTGCTCGCAAATTGTGGATTGCCTTTGCTGCCGAAGCAACGGGTTCAGTTGTCATCGATGCCGGCGCAACCGAGGCGCTGGTGAATCGCGGTACGTCGCTCCTAGCAGTGGGTGTTGTTTCCTTCACCGGGCAATTTGAACACGGTGAGGTAGTCGAAGTGCTCAGCGAAAAAGGTGAACTGATAGCACGTGGAGCCAGTGCTATTTCGTCCGTTGAACTTTCAACTGCGAATGCAAAAGGGGCAGATCACTCGCCACTCGTTGTGCACCGTGACGAGCTAGTGCTCCTCATGGGCGACTTCTGAACTGAGTTTCTGAAACCTGCTCACGAGTTGTCGGACTTCCGGCACGCGGAAGACAAAGAGCAACACAGCGTAGATACCGAGTCCGATTGTGCCGCACAAAATAGTGCGAATGAGTGCAAGCATTCCTGAGGTGGCGCCAATTGCACGTCCCAGAATCCATGCAGCCTCGGCAGCAACAATCGCACTGATGAGCATGGGGAGTAGTGATTTCAGCATTGCTTTCATTTCAAACTC